>SCTL01000751.1 GCA_004297495.1 Verrucomicrobiota bacterium | reverse complement strand
CGATTGCTCGGCAAAAAAGATTTAGGCACGACGGAATTTCCGCCGGTCGAAACCGCATTGATTGACGGTGAACTCGCGTGGCGGCAACACGGCGGCGGGCACACGACCGGCCCGAACTGGCCGACGTTTCTCAAGTGGGCGGATCGTTACATCAAAAGCCCGCCGCCGCCGAAACAACCTGTACCGTGATGCGACGGAATTCTTTTCATCGTCTTACCGTCACTTGCATCTTCGCCATGACCATCTCGGCAGCAGTCACGCGTGTTGCTTTCGCGGATGGCATTGTGACCTTTGAGGCGGAATCCGGCGCGCTCGGCGCGGACTGGGCCGTGAGCAATAGCAGCAGCCCCGCGTATATCACGATTCTTACCGACAACACGACCAACAATCCTGCCAGCGCCGCACGCGTGGCGAGTTACAGCGTCACGTTTCCGGCTGCCGGAACTTATCAACTTTACGCCCGCGTCCGCGTCGGCACCAACACGTTCAACGACGACAGCATGTTTTACGCGGCCAGCTTTGGTGGCAAATCGCCGACGCTCAGTTCGGATTGGATTTTCGTGAACGGCCTGGCCGCAGCGGGTTTCAGCAACGGCACCGACGTGGTGACCGGCGGCGGCTCTCTGGGCAGCGGCATGTGGAAATGGATCAACCTGTCGCAGTTCACCAGTCAGTCTGGTTTCACTGTGAGCGCTGGAAATTTGACGCAGACTTTTCAAATTGGCGCGCGCGAGAACGGTCTGGACTTGGATGAATTCGTTTTCGGAACTTCTGGACCAGCTTTCACCGTTTCAAATCTGGATAGCGGAACTCTCCCGCCGCCTTCCAACATCAACACGAATCTTTTCGTCGGGCCGGACGGCATGGCGATTCACCGCTTCAGCGCGATTCCTGACGGCCTCAATCTCGACGGCGCAAATCCGGCGGCGGGCCTCGCGCTAGTGGCTGGCGCGTTGTGCGGCACCACGCTCAACGGCGGCTCGCAAGGCGCGGGCACGGCGTTTTGGATGACGCTGGATGGAACGAACTTCAGCGCCTTCCGCACTTTCACCAACGCGCCGGACGCGGGGAATCCGCAGGGAGAACTTACATTTTCCGGAAGCAAATTTTTCAGCACGAGTCTTGCCGGCGGCAGCAACGGCGTCGGCGCAGTCTTCGCGGGACAGACCAACGGCAGCGTCACCTTGCTGAAAAGTTTTGCCGCCGTCAGCGAGGACAACGCGACAAATTCCGGCGGTGCCAGCCCCAGCGCCGCGCTCGCGTCATCCGGCGCCACGCTTTACGGCATGACCACCGCCGGCGGCGCGGCGGGCAACGGCACGATCTTTTCGCAGACAACCAACGGTGCCACGTTTTCGATCCTCCATAACTTCACGGCGCTGGATTCTCAAACCGGGACGAACTTGGACGGTGCAGTTCCGTGGGGCGGATTGATTTTGTCCGGCGACAAACTTTACGGCACGGCTTCCGTCGGCGGCGCGGGCGGCAGTGGTGTCGTGTTTTCCATCGGCACCAACGGCGCGAGTTTCACCACACTCCACAGTTTCGCCCCGCTGGACACCATCGCCGCCACAAACGCGGACGGCGCGGTTCCATTCGGCGGACTCGTGGTGTCCAACACCACTCTTTACGGAACAACTTCCACCGGCGGCAGTGGCGGACGCGGCACAATCTTTTCCGTGCAGACCAACGGTGGCGGTTTCACCGTGTTGCATCATTTCACGGCGGTTGATTCCATCACCGGCACGAATGCGGACGGTGCATCGCCCTGTGCATCCCTGCTGCTTTCGAGCAACGTGCTTTACGGCACGGCCTCCGTCGGCGGCGCGGGCGCGGCTGGGACAGTTTTCTCGCTCAAGCTCGCCAGCCTGCAATTCACCACGCTCCACAGCTTCGCCACCATCGCAAGCAACGGCACCAACCGGGACGGCGCATTTCCCGCCGCGCCGTTGCTGCGTTTTGGAAATTCACTTTACGGCACTGCGTTCAGCGGCGGGCCGGGCGCAGCGGGCACGGTGTTCAACATTCCGATTCCCACGCCGCCGGCGGTCATCACCAATGTGGTCCGCAATCTGAATGGCACCGTGACGCTTTCCTTTCTCGGCGCGCCAAACTCGACGAATGTCATTCAAGCCACCGCCAGCCTGACGCCGCCGGTCGCGTGGCAGGACGTCTCCACTAACATCGCTGATGCGAATGGCGCGTGGCAATTCACCGGCAGCATCAATGCCTCAATCCGTTTTTATCGTTCCTATGCAAACTAAAAATCACTCCACACTCATCGCGCTCGCCGGACTGTTGATGGTTTTGGCCGGCACACAACTGAACACGTTCGCAGCCGACGGCCACTGGGTCACGACCTGGGGTTGCGCGCCGCAACTGACCGAACCCGGCAATCTGCCGACCCCGCCGTTGGCGAACAGCACACTGCGCCAGTTCGTCCGCACCACCATCGGCGGCAAGCAGGTGCGCGTCCGCTTGTCGAACGCTTACGGCACCAACTCCGTGACGATCAACGCCGCGCATCTCGCGTTGTCGGCGGGCACAGGCAGCGCGGGGAGTGGCGAGATCAATTCCACCACGGATCGGGCGCTCACGTTTCGCGGTGTGCCCGGCACGGTGATTCCGCCGGGTCAGGTTGCGTACTCCGATGCCGTCGCGTTTGATTTGCCGGCCATCACGAACGTCGCGGTGAGCATTTATTTCGGAAACATTTCGGCCACGACCATCAACGGCCATCCCGGCTCGCGCACGACGTCGTTCATCGTTGCCAGCAACGTCGTCTCGGCGGCGAACCTGCCGACGGCGAGCAAGACGGCACATTGGTATCTCATCACCGGCATCGAAGTACTGGCCGACAGTTCCAGCAAGGCCGTGGTCGCGCTGGGCGATTCCATCACGGACGGACGCGGCTCGACCACGGACGGCAATGATCGCTGGCCCGACGCTCTGGCAAAACGTCTCATCACCAACGCGCCCACTGCGGGAGTTGCGGTCGTCAACATGGGCATCGGCGGCAACGGCATTTTCGGCGGACTCGGGCCGTCGGCGATCAAACGGTTTGACCGCGACGTGCTGAATCAAAGCGGCGCGCGCTATTTCATTTTGTTTGAAGGCGTGAACGACATTGGCAGCGGCAGCAGTACGATGACCACCGCAACGAATCTGATTACGGCCTACGCTGACTTCGCCAACAAAGCTCATGGCCGCAACCTGCGCGCGTATGGAGCGACCATCACTCCGTTTGGGGGCAGCGGTTATTACACGACGCTCCACGAACAGGAGCGCCAGATGGTCAACGCCTGGTTTCGCACGAACAACATCTATGACGCGCTGATTGATTTCGACGCCGCCGTGCGCGATCCGGTGACGCTGACGAACCTTTCCTCGCCGTACGATTCCGGCGATCATCTGCACTTGAGTCCCGCCGGTTATCGAGCGATGGCCGCCGCGATGGATTTGAATTTGTTCACGCCTTGATGAATTGAAACGACGCCAGTCATGATTCGATTTGCCCTCGCACTTCTGTTCGTCGCTAGCATTGCGCCCGGTTCGGCTGCCGATGCGCCGCGCGAACGCATTTCCATCAACGACAACTGGCGGTTCACCAAAGGCGATCCGAACGGAGATTCGACGGGTTTGATTTATGACGTGCGACCGGAGGTGAAGGACAGGAAGGATGACAAGGCGGCGGACAGCGAACCCACCGAAGCGGAAAAAGTTGCGGCCACGAATCGCGTCGTGCTCAAGCCTTGGATTCTGCCGACCGGAATCACCTTCATCAAAGACCCGGCCAAGCGCCATGTTCGTCCCGAAGCAAACGCCGCCACGAATGTTTCCTACACGCAGTTCAACTTCGACGACAGTTCGTGGCGCGCTGTGAATCTGCCGCACGATTGGGCGATTGAAGGTCCGTTCTACACCGGCTGGGGCAATGGTGTGGGCGGCGGCATGGGTCGGTTACCGAGTCCGGGCATCGGTTGGTATCGCAAGAAACTCGACATTCCGGCGAGCGACGCGGGTAAGTCCATTTTTCTCGATGTGGATGGCGCGATGTCTTACGCGATGGTTTGGTTGAATGGCCATCTCGTCGGCGGCTGGCCGTATGGCTACGCGTCGTGGCGCGTTGATCTTACGCCGTATGTCGTGCCCGGCGGCGATAACCAACTGGCTATCCGTTTGGACAGTCCGACTGATTCGTCGCGCTGGTATCCCGGTGGTGGAATTTATCGCAACGTTTGGCTGGTCAAAACTTCGCCCGTGCATGTCGGCCAATGGGGAACGCAACTGACCACGCCGGAAGTTTCACGCGAGCGCGCCACGGTGAACTTGAAGGTGACGGTGGACAACAATTCCAAACAGGCCGCAAACATCAGCGTGACGACGGAAATTTTTTCGCTGGATGCAAACGGCAGGCAGACCGGCAATGTCGTGGCGAAGATTGCGCCGGTCAGTTCGCAAATCGCGCCGGGCGAAAGCAGCATCGCGGAAGGCTCGGGCGTCGTCCTCAATCCCAAACTTTGGGGACCGCCACCAACACAGCAGCCGAATCGCTACGTCGCCATCACGACCGTAGCGGCGTCTCGGCAGAGCGCCGCCATTTCGCGGAACGGAGATTTGCGGCGCTCTGCCGAGACGCCGCTACAAGGAATTGTGGATCGTTACGAAACGCGCTTTGGCATCCGCTCCTTGCGCTTCGACCCGGACTCGGGGATTTACGTCAATG
>SCTL01000750.1 GCA_004297495.1 Verrucomicrobiota bacterium | reverse complement strand
CGCAGGCTCGGCTTGATTTCGCGCGTCTTGCCGACGTGGCCCACGACCGCATCGAGCGTCTTCAGGCCGTTGCCGGTGATGCAGAGGACGGCGGAATCATTCGCCGGAATCTTGCCCGAGGCAATGAGTTTCTTGGCCACCCCCACGGTCACGCCGCCGGCGGTTTCCGCGAAGATGCCTTCGTTCTCCGCGAGCAGGCGGATGCCTTCGCGGATTTCGTCGTCGGTCACGTCGTCGGCTGCGCCGCCGGTTTCCTTCATCACGCGCAACGCGTAGAAGCCGTCCGCCGGCGTGCCGATGGCGAGGGATTTCGCAATCGTGTTCGGTTTGACGGGCTTGAAGAAATCCAGCCCCGCCTTTTGCGCGACCGAGATCGGCGAGCAACCGGTCGCCTGCGCGCCGTGAATGGAATACTTCGCTTCGCTTACGAGGCCGAGCTTGGTGAATTCCTGATACGACTTTTGAATCTTGGTCAGCAACGAGCCGGACGCCATCGGCACGACGGTGTGTTGCGGGATGTTCCAGCCGAGTTGCTCCATGATTTCGTAGCCCATGCTCTTTGAGCCTTCGGCGTAGTAGGGGCGCATGTTCACATTCACGAACGCCCAGCCGAACTTGCCCGCGATCTCGGCGCAGAGCCGGTTCACCTCGTCGTAATGACCTTTGATGGCGATGACGTTCGCGCCATAGACGAGCGAGTTGACGACCTTGCCTTGCTCCAGATCGGACGGGATGAAGACGTAGGATTTCAAGCCGGCACTCGCGGCATTGGCGGCGACGGAGTTGGCGAGGTTGCCGGTGGACGCGCACGCGACGGTCTCAAAACCGAGTTCCTTCGAGCGGCTCAACGCGACGCTGACGACGCGGTCTTTGAACGAGAGCGTGGGATAATTCACGGTGTCGTTCTTGATCCAGAGTTCGCGAATACCGAGCACTTTGGCGAGACGATCAGCCTTCACCAGCGGCGTGAAGCCGACTTGCTTGCCCACGGTGGGTTCGCCGGCGACGGGCAGCAATTCGCGATAACGCCACATGGATTTCGGGCGCGAGGCGATGGCCGCCTTGGTCAAAGATTTCTTGATGCGGTCGTAATCGTAAGCGACTTCAAGCGGGCCGAAGTCGAATTCGCAAACGTGGGTCGCTTCGAGGGGATATTCGCGACCGCACTCGCGGCACTTGAGCGCCTTCATGAATCCTTCGTGTTTTTCACTCATAAATTATTTCCGTAGCGGCGTCTCGGCAGAGCGCCGCGATTCAAATCCAGTTTGCGGCGGTCTGCCGACGCGCCGCTACGATTGCATCGGGGGCAAACAAAAAGCCCCGACTCATGGCTGAGAAGGGGCGACAAAAGCTTTTGTGCTGCTTCTCATTTTTCCCAAGCCAATGGTGCTTGAGCTGGAATTGGCACCTGCCATTGAAACCTAAGTTCAATCGGTTGCCGTGGTGTCAGCGGGCCAGTCCCTCGACCACTCGTCATGAGTCCGTCAAATCAACGGATGCGGATAGATTGATTTAAGCCGTGAAGCTTGTCAAAGAATTATTTTTGGGAAGCCAGTTCGCGCCAGAGCAATGCGCTCAGGCGCTGGCCGCGCGCAAAGATGTCGAGGTCGAATTTCTCGTTTGGCGAATGTGCGTTGTCATCGGGCAAGGCCATGCCGAGCAGCAACGTATCCACGCCGAGGATTTTTTTGAACTGGTTGACGATTGGAATCGAGCCGCCCTCGCGCAGCAGCACCGGTTCGTCTCCGAACGCCTGCTTCAATGCGCGTAACGCCGCCTGTGCGTCATCGCTCGTGGGCGAAACCAGATAAGCCTCCGCGCCGTGACCGGCTTCGAGTTCCATCTTAACGGTGGGCGGACAATTCTTTTCCAGAAACGCGCGGACGTGCTTGATGATTTTCTCAGGCTGCTGGCCGGGCACGAGTCGCGTCGTAATCTTCGCGCGCGCCCAGGCGGGGACAATCGTCTTGCTGCCTTCGCCCTGATAGCCGCTGGTGAGTCCGTTGATCTCGAACGTGGGACGCGCAGTGCGTTGTTCCTCGGGCGTGAAGCCGTGTTCGCCGTGGAGTGCTGGCACGCCAAGAAGCTTTCGGTACGCCTCGCGATTGAACGGCACGCGCGCCATTTGTTTGCGCTCGTATTTTGTGAGCGGCGCGACGCCATCGTAGAAGTGCGGGATGGCAATGTGGCCTTTGTCATCGTGAACTTTGGCGAGCAGACGGGCCAGGGCCATCGCCGGATTTTCCACCGAGCCGCCGAAGATGCCGGAATGTAGATCGCGCGACGGACCGCGCAGGCTGATTTCAAACGCCGCAATGCCGCGCAGCGCATAGGTGAGCGCGGGATGTTTCGGACTGGGCATGCCAGTGTCGGAAATCACCACGGCGTCGCAGGCGAGTTCAGCGCGATGTTTCCGGAGAAAGCCTGCGAGACTTTTGCTGCCGACTTCCTCTTCGCCTTCGATGACGAACGTGAGATCGCAGGGAAATTCCGTTCCGGTCTTGAGATAAGCTTCAATCGCTTTCAAGTGCGCGAGGTTTTGGCCTTTGTTGTCGCTCGCGCCGCGACCAAACAAGGAGCGCCCGCGAATCGTTGGTTCGAACGGCGGTGTCTTCCAAAGCTCGAACGGCTCGGGCGGCTGCACGTCGTAATGGCCATAGACCAGAAAGTGTCTGCGGCCTGCAGAAGATTTTTTGCGAAGCGTTTTGGCGATGACGATGGGATTGCCTTCGGTCGGGCACGCGCGGGCGTCGAGACCGATGGCGCGGCAATGTTTCACGAGCCAGTCAGCGCACGCACGCATGTCGCCGCGATGCTGCGGTTGGGCTGAGACGCTACGAAAACGGACGTAGTGGCAGAGTTCCTCGACGAAGCGCGACTGATTTTGCGAAAGGTAGTTCAGGACAGATTCCATGCGGAGCAGTATTCGGAAAGCGCAGCGAAAGCCAAGCCGGATTGAGTCGTGGGAGACGCGTTGAAGCAATCCAGTGAAACTTTTTGTCCGGAATCGTCCGGCTTTGTCGCATTACTAACGAACGGCTGGCCCGCGATGGAATTGACGGTGCGTTGTGATTTCGATTGAGTTCTATCGAAGTTCCCAACATTTTTCCCTGCGGCTCAAAACAACTGACATCAAACACCCACCATTTATGAAATCCCTTAAGAACACCATCGTCTGTCTGGCGTTAACAGTTTGTTGCGTAACCGTCGCCT
>SCTL01000749.1 GCA_004297495.1 Verrucomicrobiota bacterium | reverse complement strand
GTCTCAACCTGGATGGTGTGACGACCGCCCTCACCCTGGCCCTCTCCCCCAGGAGAGGGAACAGCAGTCGGCGCGTTTCCGTTTTGCGAACGAGCGCCGCGCAATCCCCGTCGCTGGTTTCCACGTGAGACGGCGAAAGATCCTCCCTCTCCCCGGGGGAGAGGGCCGGGGTGAGGGCGAGCGTTCAACAAACTGACGGTTTCGCTTTTGTTCATTGTTCACGCTCCTTCCACCATTCGCGGAAACTTTGTTTCGCCACCGGCGGCAAGTCACGCGTCTTGGTCCACGCCTGCGCGGGGTCAAGCGCGCTGCCGTTCACCAGGCCGCGCAGTTTCATGCCGACGCGGCTCACCTTCGTTGTCAGCGACCAAAGCGCCGGGCGGTTGGCAACGGGCGCGAAGATTTTGAACGCGAGCTTTTGAAAGAAACTCGGCTTGCCGGTTTTGGGCGCGGAGGCGTTGCGGCGGTTTTGCAGCAAGTGATGATGCAGATCAATCTTCACCGGACACGTCTCGGTACAGGCGCCGCAGAGCGACGACGCATAGCTGAGATGTTTCCAATCCTGCAAGCCGCGCAAGTGCGGCGTGATGACCGAGCCAATCGGCCCGCCATAGACTGTGCCGTAAGTGTGGCCGCCCACGTTGCGGAAGATGGGACAGACGTTCAGGCACGCGCCGCAACGGATGCAACCGAGCGAATCGCGCTGCTCGGCGTCGGCGAGCAGCAGCGTGCGGTGATTGTCGAGCAGCACGACGTGATATTCCTCCGGCCCGTCGGCTTCGCCCGGCTGACGCGGCCCGCCATACATCGTGTTGTAACACGTCAACGCCTGACCCGTGCCCATCACCGCGAGCATCGGCAGGAACAACGCGAGGTCTTCGAGCCGCGGCAAAACTTTCTCGATGCCGACGAGCGTGATCATCGTCTTGGGCAAGGCCGACGTGAGCCGCGCGTTGCCTTCGTTCTCGGTGATCGAAATCATCCCCGTCTCGGCGATGCAGAAATTCGCGCCGGTGATGCCGACGTCGGCTTGCAGATATTTCTTCCGCAACGCCCGCCGCGCAACCATCGTGAGCGCCTCGGGATCATCGGACGGCGCATCGTTGAGTTTCTTCTGGAACAGATCCTTGATCTCGCCGCGCGTGAGGTGCATGGCCGGAAACACGAGATGATACGGCGGCTCTTCGCGAAGCTGAACGATGTATTCGCCAAGGTCGGACTCGATGACTTCGTAGCCGGCTTTTTCCATCGCGTCGTTGAGATGGATTTCCTCGGAGGTCATCGCCTTGGACTTCACGACGACCTTGGCCTTCTTCGCGCGGAGGATTTCAAAAATGATTTCGCGCGCCTGCGCCGCATCGCTGGCCCAATGGACTTTCGTGCCGCGAGATTCGAGAAGGCGCGCAAACTCCGCGAGATGCGTGTCGAGATGATTGATGGCCTCGAACTTTGTACGCGCCGCGAGATTCCGCGCGCCTTGCCAATCCTGAAACCACATCTTCCGCTGATCGCGGACGGTTTCGTATTTGCCCATCGCCGTCTGGATGATGCCGCGATGACGCAAGTCGTGCGCGACACGCGTTGCGTCTTCCGTGAAATGTGTGGCGGGCGCGCTCACAGCAAACTCGTTGCGCTCTCCCTCACCCTGACCCTCTCCCGCTGGGAGAGAGAACAGCCGTTGGTAGTCTCAGGTTTTTCGGACGCGCGCGCATCCAATCTCACGCTCTGTATTACGGCGAGAGGGTGCGAGTGTCTCCCTCTCCCAGCGGGAGAGGGCTGGGGTGAGGGAGAGCGGTACGCAAAACATGTTAGCGCGGTCTTCATTGCTGCGATAAAACCTCTGCGAGATGAATCGTCTTGAGCGGCTGCTTCTGCTTGTCGGCCAGGCCTTGAATCTGCATCAGGCAACTTGAATCGCACGAGACGATGTATTCCGCTTTCGTCTCCAGTGCGGACGCGCATTTCACCTCACCCATCGCCGTCGAGATGGCGGGAAACTTGGCGGAAAAAGTTCCGCCGAAGCCGCAACAAGTTTCCGCCGCGCCCATTTCGATCAGTTCCAAGCCTTGCACCTTTGCCAGCAGATCGCGCGGCGGACGTTTGTTGTTCAGCTCGCGCAAGCCGTGGCAGCCATCGTGGAACGTGACCTTGTGCGGAAATTTTGCACCAAGATCGGTCACGCCGAGCTTGTTCACGAGGAAACCAGAAAACTCCCAGCACTTCGGCGCAAGTTCGCGCGCCGCTTGTTCATGTTCTGTGCCGGCAAACAATTCCGGATAGAAAACCTTCATCATCGCGCCGCACGAACCGCTGGCGACAACGACTGCTTCCGCGCCCTTCAGTGATTCGAGCATCTTGATCGCGATCTCGCGGCTCTCCTCCCAGTAGCCGGTGTTGAACGCCGGTTGCCCGCAGCACGCCGGGCCGTTGGGCACGACGACTTTGTGTCCGAGCTTCTCAAAGATGCGCACCATGCTGATGCCGACCTGCGGATACATCAGGTCCACGAAGCAGGGAATGAACAGCGTCACCGTCATTGTGCCGTCATGCTAACGAATCGGGAGACGAAGTCGAATCCGTTCAGAAATCAAACTGGTCTATGTTCTCTTTGTTAAAGATGAACGGCTTGCCCAACATGATGTTGTCGCCCTGAATCGCAAATTCGCCGAGCGAGCCGGCCTTGATCGTCTTGTCGCCGGTTTTCAATTCCCCTTTCGCCAAAGCGTTTGCGGCATACACGGCGAGATAACCCAAGTCCTCCGTTTTCCAAAGAATCACACTGTCCGTCACGCCGTCATGAACGTACCGTTTGTTTTCATTCGGCAATCCGAGGCCGATGTTTTTCACCTGGCCGGTCTTGCCCGCCTGTTTGATAGCCTCCGCCGCGCCCGGAACACCGAGCGAGGTCGTGCTGACGATGATTTTTAGATTCGGATACGCGCTGAGCAACGTGGTCGTCTCGCTCTGCGCCTTGTCCTTCAAATCGTCGCACGGACGCAGCGCCACCATTTTCATGTTCGGATATTTCTCGGCGCGCCGCTCCTCAACGAACTTCCGCCACTCGATCTGATTCGCCGCCGTGAGCGAGCCGGTGATCACGGCGAATTCGCCCTCGTTGCCACAAAGCCGCGCCGCCTCGTCCATCAGCGCGTAACCAATTCCCTGCGACGTGGCTTGGTTCACAAAAAACTCGCGCGCATCCGGCAATGCGTCCGCGTCATACGTGATCACCTTGACGCCCTTCGCCTTCGCCTTGCGCAACGCGGTCGAGATGCCCTCCTTGTTTTCACACGCCGCGGCGATGACATCCACACCGAGCGTGATCCAGTTCTCCACGATCTCGTTTTGCTTGGCGGGATCGGGATTCGTCGGGCCGTCGAAGATCAACTCCGCGCCAAGCTCCTGCGCCGCGCGTTCCGCGCCTTTGCGGCAGGAGATGAAATATGCGTTGCCTTTCGACTTTGGCAGCAGCGCGATGGTGAGTTTCTTCCCGCCGCCAGCCGGCGCGGGAGATTTCGTTTCAGAAGATTTGCCGCAGCCAGTCAAAGCCAGTGCAGCCAGCAGCAGAAGGGCAAGGAATCGGTTCATACGGTTTTGCTCGGTTCAGAATTCGTCAGCGCAGTTTGCCGACGTTCGCGCCGGGTGGAAATCATTTTTGCGAACACGCCCGAGGAAAGCGCGGCGAGCAGCAATACGCCGGTCAGCACGCCGGCGGCTTCGCGCGGCTGGCGCGTGTGGACGAGGCCGTTGTTCAAAACCGCGATCGCCGCCACGCCCAGCAACGTGCCCGTCACCGTGCCGCTCCCGCCGAAGATGCTCGTGCCACCGAGAACCACGGCCGTGATTGCAAACAACTCGTAGCCCGTTCCGGCGTCCGCTTTCGCCTGACCGAGTCGCGACGTGTAAATGATCGCCGCCAGCGCCGCCGTCACACCGGCCAGAACGTAAACCATCGCCAGGCGTCGTTCGACCGGGAGGCCCGCGTAACGCGCGCCTGCCGGCGCAAAACCAATCGCGCGAAACGACCGGCCAAACGTCGTGCGCTGCACCAGCAACCAGATCGCGATCGCGACGAAAACGAACAGCCACACTTGTGTCGGAACGCCAAGCAACCGTTCCTGGCCCAGTTGCAGAAATGCCGGCGGAAAATTTGTGAACGTATCCGCGCCGCGCGTGATCGCCTCGGCGAGTCCGCGAAACAATGAAAACGTTCCCAGCGTCACAATCAGCGGCGGCAATCGCAGCCGCGTGATGAGCGAGGCGTTCAGTCCGCCGGCCAGCGCGCCAATCCCGAGCGTGCAGGCGGCGGCGACGGGAAGGGGTAGTCCGGCATCGCGCCAGAGTTTTCCAAACAGAATGGCGCACAACCCGAGCAGCGAGCCGACGGACAAATCAATCCCGCCCGTG
>SCTL01000748.1 GCA_004297495.1 Verrucomicrobiota bacterium | reverse complement strand
CGCCGGATTTGCTTTCGCAGGTGAGCACGGAACGAATCTTCACGCGATCAATGCCGGCACCTTCGATGGCCTTGGCCTTGAGTTCGTCAATTTCGTCGGCGGCCTTGGACAGCACTTCCTTCGGGTTCGACGGATTGACGATGTCGTCCGAGGAACAACGGCCCACGATACGGTCGGCGAGTTTCACGACGACGTCGTCGCCTTCGTAAACCGGCTGCACCCAGATGCCGTTGGCGGTGCCGCAATCGGCTTCGCGGATGATGACGTCCTGCGCCACGTCCACGAGCTTGCGGGTCATGTAGCCGGAGTCGGCGGTCTTGAGCGCGGTGTCGGCCAGACCTTTGCGCGCACCGTGCGTCGAGATGAAGTATTCGAGCACCGTGAGACCTTCACGGAAGTTCGAGAGAATCGGCTTCTCGATGATGTCGCCGCTCGGCTTGGCCATGAGGCCGCGCAAACCGGCGAGCTGACGCACCTGTTGTTTATTACCACGCGCGCCGGAATCCACCATCAGGAAGACGGGGTTGAATTCCGCCTTGCCCTGGTTCTGTTCGAGCGTCTTGAACATGACGTTCGCGATCTGATCGGTCGCGTGCGTCCAGATGTCCACGATCTTGTTGTAGCGTTCGCCGGACGTGATGACGCCCTTGCGATGCTGCTTCTCGACTTCGCGGATCTGCCGCTGCGCTTCCTCGATCTCCTGGTTTTTCTCCTTCGGGATGATCATGTCATCAATGCCGATGGAGACACCCGCCTTCGTGGCTTCGCGGAAACCGATTTCTTTCAGACGGTCGAGCATCACGACAGTTTTCTCGTGACCGCAAACCTTGTAACAGCGCCAGATCAAATCGCCGAGCTGGCTCTTGCCGCAGGCCTTGTTGAAGAATCCCAGTTCCTCCGGCCAGATTTCGCTGAAGAGCACGCGACCGACCGTGGTGATGATGACTTTGTTTTTCGCATCGCCGTAAGTCGTCTGCTTGCCCAGATCAGGATTCGCGAGCCGGATGCGATCATGCGTTTTGAACGCGCCGTCCGCGTAGGCGAACAACGTTTCGAGCTTTGAGCCGAACAGCGGCAACGTATTCACGTCCGCCGGCAACGCCTTGCGCGGCTCGGCGCTGATGTAATAGCAACCGAGCGTGATGTCCTGCGTGGGCGTGATGATGGGCTTGCCCGAGGACGGCGAGAAAATGTTATTCGTCGCCATCATCAACAAGCGCGCTTCCATCTGCGCCTCGACCGAGAGCGGAACGTGAACGGCCATTTGGTCGCCGTCGAAGTCGGCGTTGTAGGCGGTGCAAACCAGCGGATGAATGCGAATCGCTTCGCCTTCGATCAACTGCGGCTCGAACGCCTGCACGGACAAACGATGCAGCGTGGGCGCGCGGTTCAGGAGAACCGGATGGCCCTTCGTCACTTCTTCGAGAATGTCCCAGACTTCCTTCGTCTGGCGCTCGATCATTTTCTTCGCGCTGCGAACGGTGTGAACGTAGCCGAGTTCCTTCAAACGCCGGATGATGAACGGCTCGAACAGCACGAGCGCCATCTTCTTGGGCAGACCGCACTGGTTGAGCTTGAGTTCCGGACCGATGACGATGACGGAACGGCCCGAGTAATCCACGCGCTTGCCGAGCAGGTTCTGACGGAAACGTCCGCCCTTGCCCTTGAGCATGTCGCTCAAAGATTTCAGCGAACGATTGCCCGCGCCCGTGACGGCGCGACCATGGCGACCGTTGTCAAACAACGCGTCCACGGCTTCCTGCAACATGCGCTTCTCGTTGCGGATGATGACTTCCGGCGTCTTGAGCGAGAGCAGATTCTTCAACCGGTTGTTCCGGTTGATGACGCGGCGATAGAGATCGTTGAGATCGGACGTCGCAAAGCGTCCGCCTTCGAGCGGGACGAGCGGACGCAAGTCCGGCGGAATCACCGGCAGCACCGTGAGGATCATCCACTCGGGCCGGCTCTTCGAGGCCGCGAGACCCTGAAGCAGCTTGATGCGCTTGGCGATCTTCTTGCGGATCTGCTTGCTCTTGGTCTGCGTCATCCCGTCCTGCAATTCCGCAACCTGCTTGCTGAGGTCCACTTTTTCGAGCGCCTCGCGCACGGCTTCCGCGCCCATCTTGGCGACGAACGCGTCCGCGCCGTAGGTTTCCTTCGCTTCGCGCAACTCGTGTTCGCTCAACAACTGATTCTGCTTGAGCGGCGTGTTGCCCGGATCAATCACGAGGTAATCCTCGTAATAAATCACGCGTTCCAAATGGCGCGCGGTCATGTCCAGCGCCAGACCGATGCGCGAGGGCATGCACTTGAAGAACCAGATGTGCTGGACGGGCACGGCGAGTTCGATGTGTCCCATGCGCTCACGGCGCACGCGGGCCATCGTGACTTCGACGCCGCAACGGTCGCAGACCACACCACGATGTTTGATCCGTTTATACTTCCCGCACGAACACTCCCAGTCCTTGACGGGACCGAAGATGCGTTCGCAGAACAAGCCGCCTTTTTCGGGCTTGAACGTGCGGTAGTTGATGGTCTCAGGATTCTTGACTTCGCCCTTGGACCACGAACGAATGGCATCCGGCGACGCGACGGAGATCGCGACATAGTCAACCTGGTTCACCTTCTCCAGGCCGAGCAACTCACGGGCGCTTTCTTTGCTGCTGATCATAATTTTCTTTCGATGAAATGTTTGACGGTTAAGCCTAGGACAACGCAGAGGCGGCGGATTCGTCGGGCTGGTCCACGGGATTCGTGTAACCGACCTTCACGTCCAGACCGAGGGACTGCATTTCCTTCACGAGCACGTTGAACGATTCGGGAATGCCCGCCTCGAGGCTGTTGTCGCCCTTCACGATGCTCTCGTAGATGCGCGTGCGACCTTGTACGTCGTCGGACTTCACGGTCAGGAGTTCCTGCAACGTGTAAGCCGCCCCGTAGGCTTCCATCGCCCACACTTCCATTTCGCCGAAGCGCTGGCCGCCGTACTGCGCCTTGCCACCCAGCGGCTGCTGCGTGACGAGCGAGTAAGGTCCAACCGCGCGGGCGTGAATCTTGTCCGCCACCAAGTGACCCAGCTTCATCATGTAGATGTAGCCGACGACAATCTCCTGATCGAACTGTTCGCCGGTGCGGCCGTCGTAAAGATGCGTCTTGCCGTGCTCGCCCACGAGCGGATGGCCGACGTGCTTCACGTTTTTCTCGACGGCTTCATCGAGATACTTGCGCACCTGTTTTTCCTTGATGCCGTCGAACACCGGCGTCGCGAATTTCAATCCGAGCACGCTGGCCGCCCAGCCCAAGTGCGTTTCGAGCACCTGACCGACGTTCATACGCGAAGGCACGCCCAGCGGATTCAACACGATGTCCACCGGCGAGCCGTCCGCGAGGAACGGCATGTCTTCCTCGGCCACAATCTTGGCGACGACGCCCTTGTTACCGTGACGACCGGCCATCTTGTCACCGACCGAGAGCTTGCGCTTCGAGGCGATATAGACTTTGACGGACTTGACGATGCCGCTGTCCACGCCTTCGCCGGACTCGGCGCGTTCGATTTCCTCGTCGTACGCCATCTGGAGATCATCGAACTTCTTTTTAAAGCTGCCGATGATTTCGTTGATCTTGTTGCGGATCGGCGACGGATCAATTTCGATCCGGTCGTAAACTTCCGCCAGCTTGCGCAGGAGCGTCTTGGTGATCTTGCGATTCGCCGGGATGATGATTTCGCCGGTCTCGCTGTTCACCACGTCGAGCGGAATTTTTTCACCGAGCAGAATGTTCGAGAGCGCTTCGGTCAACTGATCGCGCAACTCGTCCATCTTCTTGCGATGTTCGTCTTCGATCTGCTTGGCGGCCTTCTTCTCTTCGGAGGTGGTGACTTTGCGCTCACCTTCCTTCTTCGAGGAGACTTTCACGTCCATGACGATGCCGTAAGTGCCGGACGGAACTTTCAGTGAAGTATCCTTCACGTCCGCGGCCTTCTCACCGAAGATCGCGCGGAGCAAACGCTCTTCGGGCGCAAGTTCGGTTTCAGACTTCGGCGTGATCTTGCCGACGAGAATATCGCCGGGCTTCACTTCCGCGCCGACGCGAATGACGCCGTCCGCGCCGAGGTTCTTCAACGCTTCATCGCCGAGGTTCGGGATGTCGCGGGTGATTTCTTCCGGCCCGAGTTTCGTGTCGCGCGCAGCGACCTCGAACTCGTCAATGTGAATGCTCGTGAAGATGTCTTCCTTCACGATCTTCTGGCTGATGAGGATGGCGTCCTCGAAGTTGTAGCCGTTCCACGGCATGAACGCGACGAGCGCATTGCGGCCTAGCGCCAGTTCGCCGCCCTGCGTGCAGGGACCGTCGGCGATGGTCTGGCCTTTCTTCACGTGATCGCCCTTGTGGACGAGAATCTTTTGATTGATGCACGTGGCTGCGTTCGAGCGCATGAACTTCCGGATCGGATAAACGTAAATGCCCTTCGACGGATCGTGCTTAATCTTTTTCTTCGTCTCCGGCAGTTTGCCGTCTTCGGTGATTATGACTTGATCGCCGGTGACGGACGCAACCTTGCCTGACTCCTCGGCGACCACGACGGCGCGCGAGTCGCGCGCGACGCGTTCTTCGAGACCGGTCGCCACGTACGGCGATTCAGTCACAAGCAACGGCACGGCCTGGCGTTGCATGTTCGAACCCATCAACGCGCGGTTCGCGTCGTCGTGTTCGAGGAACGGAATCAGCGAGGCAGCCACCGACACAAGCTGCTTCGGCGAAACGTCCATGTAATCCACCTTGCTGGGTTCGACGTCAATGAAGTCGCCCCGGCAACGGCAAGTGACGCGGTCAGTCGTGAAATGACCCTTGTCATCAATCTGCGCATTGGCCTGCGCGATGATGAAACCTTCCTCGCGATCAGCCGTCAGGTAATCGAGATGATTCGTCACGCGGCCGTTCTCGGCTTTGCGATACGGCGTTTCGAGAAAGCCGAAATCGTTGATGCGCGCAAACGTCGCGAGCGACGCGATGAGGCCGATGTTCGGGCCTTCCGGCGTTTCGACGGGACAAATGCGGCCGTAGTGCGACGGGTGAACGTCGCGGACTTCAAAGCCCGCGCGATCACGCGAGAGACCGCCCGGTCCGAGAGCCGACAAGCGGCGTTTGTGCGTGAGTTCCGCGAGTGGATTGATCTGATCCATGAACTGCGACAACTGGCTGCGGCCAAAGAAATCGCGGATCACGGCGCTGAGCGCCTTCGGATTGATGAGCTTCTGCGGCGTCATCGCTTCGAGGCCCTGATCGAAGAGCGTCATGCGCTCTTTGACGAGGCGCTCGGTGCGCGAGAGACCGACGCGGCATTGGTTGGCGAGCAGTTCGCCGACCGTGCGGATGCGGCGGCTTCCGAGATGGTCAATGTCGTCCACGGAACCTTCGCCGCGCTTGAGGCGCAGCAAATACTTCGTGGCGGCCACGAGATCGTCCTTCGCGAGAATGCGGGACTCCTGCTTGTCCTTGAGGCCAAGCTTCTGGTTCATCTTGTAGCGACCGACGCGTCCGAGATCGTAACGCTTCGGATCGAAGAACAAGCGCTTGATCAGCGCGCGGGCGTTCGCCGCCGTCGGCGGATCACCAGGGCGCAAACGACGATAAATATCCTTGAGAGCTTCCTCCTCATTCTTCGCGGGATCTTTCTTCATGCACTTGATGACGATCCCTTCGTCGGACGAGGTGTCCACGACCTTGATTTTCTTCACGCCGAGTTCGGCGATCTGCTTGACGACCGCCTTCGAGAGCGGCTCAAACGCGCGGGCCACGACGAGACCTTTTTCCTCGTCGAGCGCGTCTTCGATCAAGACCTTGTTCGGCAAATCTTCCAGCTTCTCGGCGTCCTTCACCGAGAGTTCTTCAACTTCGTAGAAGAGCTTCAGGATTTCCTCGTCGGTGCCGCGATGCTTGTCGGCGTCCTTCTTGGAATCCTTGCCTTCGTGATCAAGATACGAGAGCGCGCGGAACAGCGTCGTCGTGAGAAATTTCCGGCGGCGCTTTTTGCGGTCGAGATAAACGTAGAGCAGATCGTTCGTGTCGAACTGCGCTTCATACCACGAGCCGCGATCAGGAATGATGCGGAAGCCGTGGAGCATCTTGCCGTTCGGATGCTGCGTCGCCTCGAACGCGATGCCGGGCGAGCGGTGCAACTGGCTGACGATGACGCGCTCGGCGCCGTTGATGACGAACGAGCCTTGCGGCGTCATGAGCGGGAGTTCGCCCATGAAAACTTTTTCCTCTTTTGTGCCCTTCTCGTCCTTGAGCAGGAACGTGACGTAAAGCGGCGCGCCGTAGGTGAGGCCCTCGCGCAGACATTCGAGCCAGTCAATCTTCGGCTCGCCGATCTCGTAGGAATCGAAATTCAGCTCGCACTTTTCGTCGTAGCTGGTGATCGGGAAAACTTCGCGGAAGACCGCTTCCAGACCGACGTCCCGGGTTCGCTTTTTGGGCGAGGTTTCGGCTTGCAGGAATTCCCGGTAGGAATTGGTCTGCAATTCGATCAGGTTCGGTGGAGCGATGATCTCCTTGATTTTGCCGAAGTCAATTCGTTCAGTGGCGCGTGATGGCATGTGGACCTTTATTAGCTACGTGGCCGGCAGACGGGCCGGGCCGGTTGTTTACCGCAAATGACACAAGGCAAGGCCGCCGCGTTCAACTCCGACCTCCGCGGTCGCGAGTAAACGGCGAACTTGCCAATCCCCCGAGCCAGCACCGTGGCTCCCCCAATTTGAAAACCAAACAAAGAAATCTTGTCGCTGGGCGAGAACGGGCGGCGACACCACGTCGCCGCCCGATGAATTCGCCAATTACTTGACTTCGACCTTGC
The DNA here is from genome assembly GCA_004297495.1 of Verrucomicrobiota bacterium. Classification (GTDB taxonomy): domain Bacteria; phylum Verrucomicrobiota; class Verrucomicrobiia; order Limisphaerales; family JADLHS01; genus SCTL01. The sequence continues at coordinate 1,341 of SCTL01000748.1, read as the reverse complement.
CGCCAGCTTCTTCGAGCTTCTTTTTCGCGGCATCGGCGTCAGCCTTGTTCGCGCCTTCCAAGACGGGCTTGGGCGCGCCTTCAACCATGGCCTTGGCTTCCGCCAGACCGAGGCCGGCCTTGACTTCACGCACGGCCTTGATGACGGCGATCTTCTTGTCCGCCGGAGCCGACACGAGGATGACGTCAAAAGCGGTTTTCGCTTCCGCAGCCGGAGCCGCAGCGCCGCCTGCCGGAGCACCAGCAGCCGCAACCGCGACGGGTGCAGCGGCGGTAACGCCCCATTTTTCTTCCAGTTTCTTGACCAGGTCGGCGGCCTCGATGACCGTCAACTTGCTCAACTCTTCCACCAACGTTGCTGTATCTGCCATATAACTACGCTTACCTTTCTTTTCGTCTCGTCGTCCCCGAAAGCTTTCGGGGTATTGAGCCCACAGCCGTGAACCGACGATTTACGTTTTTGTTTGTTAGTTCCCGACCCGCCGGCAAAGGCGGACCGAAAATTTTATTCGGCCTTTTCGGCCTTCGCCTTGATGACGCGAGCGAGTTGCTGCGCGGGCGTATTGATGATGGTGACGAGCTTCTGCGCCGGGGCGTTCAACACGCCGAGCAGTTTGCTGCGCAACACTTCGATGCTCGGCAAATCCGCGAGCTGCATCAGGTCGGCTTCGGCGAGACGCTGGTTGTTCAGGTAACCGAACTTGACCTTCATCTTGTCGAACTCGGCGCCGAAGGTCTTCACGACCTTGGCCGCGACCGAAATATCCTTCTGGCCGGTGATGACCGCGAGCTGGCCGGCAAGCGTGCCGTTCAGTTCGCCCACGCCGGCTTCCTTCGCGGCGATGCGGAAGATCGAGTTCTTGACCACGTGAACTTCCGCGCCGGCCTTGATCAGGCGTTTGCGGAGTTCGGTGAAGTGTCCCACCTTCAGGCCCTGATATCCGATGACGATGAAAAACGGCGAGGCGTTGAGACGCCCGACGTATTCTTTGGAAATGATTTTCTTTTCTGCGCGCATGGCTAAAAAAAGTTAAATGTTAATGGGTCGCAAACTCGCGCACGTCCACCCGCACGCCGGGACTCATCGTCGCCGAAATCGTGCAGCTATGAATATACGTGCCCTTCACGCTGTTCGGGCGTGCCTTCGCGACGGCTTCAATGACGGCGCGGGCGTTTTCTTCCAGTTGCGGCGCGGTGAAATTCGCCTTGCCGACGGGCACGTGAATGTTGCCGGCTTTATCAATTTTGAATTCGACGCGGCCCGCTTTGACTTCTTTCACAGCCTTGGCCGTGTCTTCCGTCACCGTGCCGGTCTTCGGATTCGGCATCAGGCCGCGCGGTC
>SCTL01000747.1 GCA_004297495.1 Verrucomicrobiota bacterium | reverse complement strand
GCGGACGCCTCGTCCGCGCGAATCGCCAGGGTTGAAACTCGCGGACGAGGCGTCCGCGCTCCTGACGGCGCTCGATTGAATGTTCCGGCTCATCCGCAAAACAATACGCTCAGACTTCAATCGCTCGCGAATCAGTCCGACGATTTCCTCCAGCCTGGAAAACCACGCCGCCGTGTAAATCTTCAGCACCAGCGTCGTGTCATAACGATCCAGCACCAACCCCGGCCAGCCATCGCTCTCGCCGTTGAGGAGGCGATAGCCGGTCGTGTGCTCATCGAATAACCCTTCACGCCGTTTGATCGCTGCGTCCAATCGCGCCCGCCAGAACCCCGAATCAATCGTCTGCGGCTTGCCGACGTGCAACACGCGCACCCGAATCGGTGATTCTGGATCAAAGAAACCCACGGCGAGAAATTTGTCGTCGCGGTCAAAGATCACCGCCAGTTCGCCCGCTTGTCCTTCGCGATTCTGCTCGCGCACGCTGTCAGAAAAAACCCACGGATGCCCGGCGCGCACGTAATTCTCCGCCGCCGCCGTGATGCGCAGGCGCAGGCGCTTCGATAACGAGGAGGCGGCGGATGATTCTCCCTCTCCCCGTCGGACGGGGAGAGGGCCGGGGTGAGGGGCGGCCTTCACGCGATTTTCTTTTTGAACCTTAGCGCGCAGAGGCTGAACAGCGCGAGACCCATCGCTGCCAGCAGCACGAGGTTGAACCAGAAATCCGCCAGACTCGCGCCCCGCAAGACCAGCGCGCGTTCGAGTTCGATGTAATACGTCGCCGGCAGCACGGTGCTGATCGCGTAAAAGATATCCGGCATCGTCTCGCGCGGAAAAATGAAGCCCGAGAAAAACACCGACGGCAAAATCGTGATCATGGTCATTTGCAGCGCCTGAATCTGGTTCGTCGCGCGCGTGGAGATGAGCAAGCCGAGACTCAGCAGCGTGAAGATGTAGAAGAACGTCGCCGCCGCGAGCGCGCCCAGATCGCCGGCGATGGGCACGTGAAACAGGTAACGCATGATCGCGAACAGCCCCACGGCCATCACCATGCTGATGATCAAATACGGCGCGAGCTTGCCGAGCATAAGCCCCCAGCGCGACAGCGGACTGACGAGCAATTGCTCCAGCGTCCCGCGCTCGCGCTCGCGCACCAGCGACATCGCCGTGGCGAACACCGTGGCGATTTGCAGCACGATGCCGATGACGCCAGGCACGAAAAAGTTCGGGCTGCGCATCTCGGGGTTGTAGAGAATCTGCGGGCGCACTTCGACCGGCAACTCGCGCAATCCGAACCGCTCCGTCAACGTCAGCAATCCGTTGCGGAAACCCACGTTCAGTGAAGTGTTCAGCGCAGAGGCTGCGATACTGGAATTCGAGCCGTCAATGAGCACCTGAACCTTCGCCGTGCGACCCGCACGCAAATTGCGCGTGAAGCCCGGCGGAATCTGGATGCCCACGTAAGCCTTCCCCTTGCGGATGGCTGCGGCCAGTTCGGTGACGCTCTGCACTTCGCCGACGATCTTGAAGGTCTGCGTGTTCTCGAATTGCTTCACGAGACTGCGGCTCTCTTCCGTGCGATCCTCGTCGAACACGAGCGTGGCCATGTGTTTCACGTCCGTGTCGAGCGCGTAGCCGAACGCGATCATCTCGACGATCGGCGGGAACAACATGAAGAACAGCGTGAGCGGATCGCGCAGCACCACGAGGAATTCCTTGTAGAGAATGGCGGTGAAACCGCGGAAGGGAGTTCTCATTTCGGGCCTCCATTGTTTCCGGTTGCGGTCAACGCCACAAACACATCCTCCAACGACGGCGCAATCGGTCGGATGTCCGCCTGCGGAATCTTGTTCTTCGCCAATTCGTCGCGAATGAATCCCTCCGACATTTTTTCATCCACCAGCAAATGCATGGATTGCCCGAACACCGTCGCCGTGCGCACGCCGGGCAGCCGCCGCACCACCTGCAAACCCGTCGTCACATGATCGCACGTCACGTCAATGCGCTTCGTGCCCGGCGGATTCACCACCGGCAACTGCTTGAGATCATCCGGCTCGCCGCACACCACCAGCTTCGACATGTGGATGTAGCCCACGTGCGAGCAACGCTCCGCCTCGTCCATGTAATGCGTCGTCACGAACAGCGTCATGCCCTTGCTCGAAAACTCGAACAGCAAATCCCACAACTCGCGCCGCGCCACGGGATCAATGCCCGCCGTCGGCTCGTCGAGGAACAACACCGTCGGATGATGCATGAGCGAGCACGCCATCGCCAGCCGTTGCCGCCAGCCGCCGGACAACAACCCTGCGCGCCGCCCGATGTAAGGCTCGATGTGCGTCAGCGCGACCAGTTCGTCGTACCGTTGCTTGAGCGCCGCGCCCTTCAATCCGTAGAGCCGCCCGTAGAAACTCAGGTTCTCGTGCACCGTCAACTCGTCGTAGAGCGAAAACTTTTGCGACATGTAGCCGATGAGCGGTTTGATCTCCTCCGTCTGCCGCGCCACGTCGAAACCCGCGATGCGCCCCTGCCCGTCGCTCGGTTCGAGCAACCCGCACAACATGCGGATGACGGTGGACTTGCCCGACCCGTTCGGCCCGAGGAAACCGAAGATCGAACCTTTGCCGACGGAAAACGAAACATGATCCACCGCCGTGAAATGGCCGAAGCGTTTGGTCAACGCTTCGCATTGGATCATGGTTTCGGCGGGCATGATCAGAAGGCGGCTTGAAAAGCCGCGAGAATACAGCCCAGGGCTGAGCGCTCCTGCGCGATGCCCTGGGTATGCGTCCCAAAACAATTTCTGCGCCCTGAATGGGCGCGAGAATCGTTGGATAAAATCCGGTTCTCAATCCCACACATATCGTTCATCAAATTCAATTTCGTATCGTTTCAAAAACGTCCGGAACTCATCCGGGAACGAAACTCGTTTGTGATGCTCCCGTTGCTCGCGAATGTACTGACGAACCTCCTCCACCGCCGATTGACTCACCGAAAACGCGCCGTATCCGCCTTGCCAATAAAAATTCTGAAACTGCGGCCCGCGTGCCCGCAGCCAATCGTTGGTGCTCTTCTTCACCTGCCCAACGACATCGCTCAACGTCTCCGTGCGCGTCATCACGAACAACAGATGAGCATGGTCCGGTTCGGAATTGATTTCGATGGGTGAGCAACCGAGTCCGTTGAGTGTTCCGCCCATGTAGGCATGAAGATCGGGACGGAGATCATCCGGCAAAATGCGCTCCCGATTTTTCGTGGAGAAAATCAGGTGGACGTAAATTTTGGCGAGCGATTGCGGCATGAGTCACGATTCTCGCGCCCCTTCAGGGCGCATGATGATTTGATGACTCATAACCCAGGGCATCGCTACGCTCAGCCCTGGGCTGGATTCTCGCGACCCTTTGGGCCGCTCAGACCGTACCGATCCGTGTCTATCCGTGTTCATCCGTGATTAAAAATAATTTTCACTTCGCCACGTTTGGAAAACTCACATCCGCCGCCATGCCGGCGCGGAGCTGGCCCTGGGTATTGTTCAGCCGCACTTTCACGCCGAAGACCTGCTTCACGCGCTCGCCCACGGTCTGCACGTTGCGCGGCGTGAACTCGGCGCTGCGCTGGATCTGCTCGACCGCGCCCGCGAAATCTTTTCCGGGAAACGCATCCACGCGCACTTTCACCGCGTCGCCCAGCTTGATGTGCCCCAGCCACGGCTCGGGCACGAACACGCGCACCCAGATGTGATTCGTTAACAGCAGCGTGGCGACCTGCTGATTCGGCGCGAGCACGTCGCCCGCTTTCACGCTCAAGACTTCCAGCACGCAATTCGTCGGCGCAAAAATTTTCATCTCGCGCAACTGCGTGTCCAACTCGGCGAGTTGTGCGCGAGCCTGTGCGATTTGTTCCGGTCGCGTGCCGGCGAGCAACAAATCATAGCGGGCTTTGGCTGCAGCGACGTTCTGCACCGATGCTTGCGCGACGGCGACGGCGCGGTCGTATTCCGTGGCGGAAATGGTTTTATCCGCGAACAACTCGGCGGCGCGTTGCCGTTCGGAGTTGGCCAGAACTTGTTGTGCAGTCTGCGCCTCCCATTCGGCTTTGCCGGCGGCGATCTCTTCCTTGCGCGGGCCGGCCACGGCTTCGTCCAGTTGCGCGGCGATGCGGTCGCGTTGCGCGGGCAGTTCCGCCGCATCGAGTTCTACGATCACCTGTCCGCCGCGCAAGCCCTCGCCTTCCTGCGCCAAAGTTTTCTGCACGCGCCCGCCGTAGCGCGAAGCGACGCGCGCCTCGTCCACCTCAATCGTCCCGGAAACAGAATTCAAGTTTGATTGCCGCGAACACGAAGCCGTCAGCAAAGTGAGAGCGATGAAACCGGTTGGAATGAGCCGTGACGTTTGCACTGCGGGCGAGGGTATCACTGAGGACAATGCGGTTCAACTCACCTTAAGTGGCTCAATGGTCGCTCAAAGTTTTTCGATTCACACTTTGCTGACGGTTCAACTAGCCTTGTCCCCATGAAGGCCAACCAAGTCAGCGACGCTCCGTCCCGTTCGACTCCCGATGCCCCGGCGTTGCCCGGCGCTCGCAGTGCACTGGCGCTGCTGCTGTTCATCAATCTGTTCAACTATCTCGACCGCTACGTGCTCGCGGCGGTCGTGCCGGACCTGCGTCATGAGTTCTTCAATTCCGGGGGCGACACGACCTCCGCGCTCGGCGGATTTCTCAACTGGTTTCAAACGTCGTTTGGCTTTCAACCGCAGAACGCGCTGCTGGGCCTGCTCAACACGGCGTTCCTCGTGTCGTACATGCTGTGCGCGCCGCTGTTCGGCCGGCTCGCGGAAAATCGCGGGCGCTGGCTGCTCATCGGTGTGGGCGTGGCGCTGTGGAGTCTCGCGAGCGGCGCGACAGGTTTGGCGGGCTCGTTCCTCGTGCTGCTGCTCACGCGCTGCTGCGTGGGCGTGGGTGAGGCGGCGTATGGACCGATAGCGCCAACGGTGATTTCAGATTTCTATCCGATCAAAAAGCGTGGGCAGGTGCTCGCTTGGTTTTACCTGGCGATTCCCGTGGGCAGCGCGCTCGGATTCGTCCTGGGCGAGCAAGTGGCGCACGCGTTCGGCTGGCGTTGGGCGTTTTACGCCGTGGTTCTGCCCGGCCTCGCGCTGGGTGCGTGGGCGTTCTTCAAAAAAGAACCACCGCGTGGCCAATCCGATCTCGCGCATGAAATCTCCGCGCACCGCGTCGCGTGGCGTGACTATCTCGTGCTCGCGCGCACGCCGTCCTACGTGCTCAACACGCTCGGCATGTGCGCGATGACCTTCGCCATCGGCGGCATCGGCTTCTGGATGGCGGACTACGTGAAGGAATATCGCGGCGTCAGTGGTTCGACGGCGACGACCTTCGGCGCGATTCTCACGGTGAGCGGACTGGCGGCCACCTTGCTCGGCGGACTCGCGGGCGACAAATTGCGGGCAAAATATCCAGGCTCCTATTTTCTCGTGTCAGCGGTGGCGATGTTCGCGGGCTTCCCGCTGTTCCTCGCGGTGCTCTACGTGCCATTTCCGCTGGCGTGGGTGTTCATTTTCCTCGCGTGCTTCTGCCTGTTCTTCAACACCGGCCCGACCAACACCATCCTTGCGAACGTCACGCATCCCGCCATGCGCGCGCAGGCGTTCGCGCTCAACATCCTGCTCATCCACTCACTTGGCGACGTGATCTCGCCGCTCATCATCGGCATCGTGAGCGACAAATGGAACATGAACGTCGCCTTCCTGCTCGTCGGCGTGATGTTCGTGGTGAGCGGAATTTTCTGGGCGCTCGGCGCGCGACATCTGAAACGCGACACGGAACTCGCGCCCACACGATGCGCTGAAAACAAATCCGCATGAGCACTGAAATCGAACAACAAGAACGACCCTACCGCGTCGGCTTCGCCTGCAAACTTTTGCGCGGCGTGCTCTGGCTGCTCGCTCGTTTGATCTATCGCGTGCGTGTGGATGGCCTCGCAAACGTGCCGCAAACGAGCGGCGCGCTCTTCGTCTGCAACCACATGTCCTGGGTGGACGCGGTGCTCGTGGGCACGGCGTGCAATCGCCACGTGCGCTTCATGATGTTCAAGGACACTTACGAACTTCCCTGGATGAAACCGCTCGCTCGCATCCTCGGCGTGATTCCGATTTCCTCCGAACAGCGCCCGCGCGAGATGATCAAGTCGCTCCAGACCGCGAGCGACGCGATCAAGCATGGCGAAATCGTCTGCATCTTCGGCGAAGGCCAGATCACGCGCATCGGACAGATGCTGCCATTCCGGCGCGGGCTCGAGCGCATCATGAAAGACGTGGACGCGCCCATCGTGCCCGGGGCGCTCGACGGCGTGTGGGGCAGCATCTTCAGCTTCGAGCAAAAACGTTTCCTCTGGAAAATGCCGCGCTCGATTCCGTATCCGGTCACCGTAAGTTTCGGCAAACCGCTGCCCGCGACCACGAGCGCGTTTGAAGTGCGCCAAGCCGTGGCCGAACTACTCGCCGAAGCGTGGGCGCATCGTCGCGAGCGAATGAAGCCGTTGCATCGCGCGTTCGTGCGCACGGCGCGGCTGCGACCATTCCGCTTCGCGATGGCGGACGCTCAAACGCCGGGAATCAATTTCCATTCCGCTCTCACGCGCACGATCTTCCTCGCGCGCCGGCTGAAGAAAGTTTGGGCCGGGCAGAAGATGGTCGGCTTGCTCCTGCCGCCGTCCGTGCCGGGCGCGCTGGTGAATTGGGCCGCGTTGTTGTGCGGCAAAGTGCCGGTGAATCTGAACTACACCGTGTCCGAAACCACGCTCGCCTCGTGTGCGCAACAGTGCGAACTCAAGACCGTTATCACGTCGCGAGCGTTTGTCGAGAAGGTGAAACTGAAAATTCCGGGCGAAGTGCTGTTCCTCGAAGACCTCGCCACCGCGCCTCGGCTCTCTGAAAAATTGGTCGCCTTCTTCATGTCGTGGTTCGTGCCGGTGGATGCGATCGAACGTTCCCTCGGCAGCGAGCGCTCGACGCAACTCGACGATCTCGCCACGGTGATTTTTTCCAGCGGCAGCACCGGCGAGCCGAAGGGCGTCATGCTCTCACACTACAACGTCGGCTCGAACCTCAATCAGCTCGGGCAAATCTTTGCGCTCACCAAGCGGGATTGTTTTCTCGGCGCGCTGCCGTTTTTCCATTCGTTTGGTTTCACGGGCACGCTCGCGTTGACCTCGGTTCTCGGCGTGGGCGTCGTGTTCCACCCGAATCCGCTCGACGCTAAAACCATTGGCCATCTTGTCCGCGAGCATCGCATCACGTTTCTGCTGGCGACGCCGACGTTCCTGCAACTCTACATGCGCGGCTGCACGCCGGAACAATTCGGCAGCGTGCGCCACGTGGCGGTGGCGGCGGAGAAATTGCCCGACCGTTTGGCGACGGCGTTCGAGGAACAGTTCGGCATCCGACCTTTCGAGGCTTACGGCTGCACCGAATGCTCGCCCGCCGTGACGGTGAACTCGCAGGATTTTCGCGCGGCAGGTTTTCGACAGGTTGCCGGCAAGCGCGGGAAGATCGGCCATCCGTTGCCGGGTGTGTGCGTGCGCATCATTGATCCCGTGACGCGCGAACCCGTGACGCTCGGCCAACCCGGATTGTTGCTCGTGCGCGGGCCGAATGTGATGCGCGGCTATCTCGGCAAGCCGGAGAAAACAGCGGAGGTTTTGATTGATGATCCTGCTGAAGGTAGGGCGGGCAGTCCTCTGCCCGCCGAGCGGCGCGCACGGAGTAACGCGCCCTACCAGAGCGGCAAATGGTATGTCACGGGCGACATCGCTACTCTCGACGAGGATGGCTTTCTGCAAATCACGGATCGCCTGAGCCGCTTCAGCAAGATCGGCGGCGAGATGGTGCCACACATCAAGGTCGAGGAGAAGTTGCACGAGTGCGCGGGCGTGACCGAACATACCTTCGTTGTCACCAGCGTGGCCGATGAACGGAAAGGCGAGCGGCTCGTGGTGCTGCACAAACTGGCGGACGCGTCGTTGTCTGCCTGCCTTGAAAAATTCGGCGCGTGCGATCTGCCGAATCTGTGGAAGCCGAAGGCGGATTCGTTCCAGCGCGTGGACGCGTTCCCGCTGCTCGGCACGGGCAAGCTGGATTTGCGGAAGGTGAAGGAAGTGGCGCTGCAAAGAACTTTAACCACGGATGGACACGGATGAACACGGATTCGAAATGGTGCGAAGATGATTTGTGGGACGCTCGCCCTCACCCCAGCCCTCTCCCCCGGGGAGAGGGAGAATCGTTTGCCGTCTCTTTGAAAATCGTGAGTCGGGGATTGCACGACGTGCTTCCGCAAAACCGAAAGGGTTCGCCGGCTGTTCCCTCTCCTGGGGGAGAGGGTTAGGGTGAGGGCGGTCGTAAAACCATATTGAATCAGAATGGCATCTCGCTTTAGATGAACGCGGGAATACAATCATCAAGCTCAGTCAAATCACTGACGGGTTTTGCACCGATCAGTTGGCAACGCGCCTTGTGGCTCGCTCTGGCCGCAGTGGTTTGTTTCCACCTCGCCTACACGCCGGCGCAATCCGGGGTGCTGGCTTTGCTCATGGTCGGCTACGTGGCGGGACTGGTGCAACTCGCGCGGCTGCGGACGACGCGGCAATCTTTCTACGCGGGCTTGCTGGTCGGCTTGGTTTGCTTCGGGCCACAACTGGAATGTTTCTGGCGCATCTTCGGTCCGGGCGCAATTGCCCTCTGGATGGTGCTGGCGTTGTGGATTGCAGTGTTCGTGGCGTTGGCACATCGCGCGCTAGTGCGGTTCGGCGTGAAGCGTGCGGTGTGGCTCATTCCGTTTCTCTGGACGGGCCTGGAATATTTTCGCAGTGAACTTTACTACCTGCGCTTCTCATGGCTGAACGCGGGATTTGCGTTCAATGATTTCATGATTTTGCCGTCTGGCTTGCTCGGAAGCTACGGCATTGGATTGGTTGTGGTCGCTTATGCTAGTCTATTTCTTGTCGGAAAACTGAAGCGCCTCGTAGTCATTGGAATCGCTGTCGCTGCCGTTGGCGGACTTCTATTCATGCCTTCCTTAGGGCCTAAACAGAGGCTAAATTTACACCTCGCCGGCGTTCAGCTTGAATTCTCGACCCCCGACCAAATCAAACAGTCACTCGACAAGCTCGTCACCACGCGCACCAACATTGACCTCATCGTCCTCCCCGAATACACACTCGACGGCCCGCCTTCGGACGAATTGAAGCAGTGGTGTCGCGAGCATCAGAAGTTTCTCATCGTTGGCGGCAAAGATCCCGCGTCGGGAAATAATTTTTACGACACCGCGTTCGTCATCAACACCAACGGCGAGGTCGTGTTCAAGCAGGCCAAGGCCGTGCCGATCCAGTTCTTCAAAGACGGCCGGCCGGCGACGGAGCAGAAGTTGTGGGACTCGCCGTGGGGCAGGATCGGCATCTGCATCTGCTACGACCTGAGCTACGCGCACGTGACGGACGAACTGGTGCGGCAGGGCGCGCAGATGCTCATCGTGCCGACGATGGACGTGATTGATTGGGGGCGGCATCAGCACGAGTTGCACGCGCGCGTCGCGCCGGTGCGGGCGGCAGAATACGGCATCCCAATCTTCCGAGTGGCGAGTTCGGGCATCTCGCAGGGCGTGAGCAAATCGGGATGGGTGCAAGCGAGCGCGCCGTTTCCCGGCGAGGGTGAAATGATTTTCTTCGGGGTGAATCTGAGTCCGCAACGGCGCGGTTCGCTGCCGCTGGATCGCTACCTCGCGCCGGTGTGCGTGGGAGTGACGGGGTGGTTTGTGTTGTTGTTGGTAGTGGAAAGATTGCGACGCAAATCCATCCCAACTCCACCAACCAAAGTATGAATGCTCTCGCCATCGCCGGCGGAATTTCCCGCGCACTGGTGCGACGCGTGTTGCGGATTTACTATTCTCCCATCGAGATTGAGAGACGTGAACGGATTCCCGCGACCGGCGCGGTGTTGTTCGTCGCGAATCATCCGAACTCGCTGCTCGATCCGGCGCTCATCGGTTTCACCACGCAACGACCGGTTCATTTCTTTGCCAAAGCTCCGCTGTTCGACGTGCCGGTATTCGGCGCGTTGATGCGTGCGATGGGCATGGTGCCGGCGTATCGCGGCACGGACGACAAAGCGTCGGTGCGCAAGAATCTCGAAACGCTCGATCTCGGCGCGGAATATCTGCGGCGAGGCGAGGCGGTGGGAATTTTTCCCGAAGGCAAGACGCATGACCGCGAAGGCGTGGAGCAAGTCCGCACCGGCGCGGCGCGCATCGCGTGGTCGGCGGCGCAAGACGGCGGCGCGGTTTGGGTCGTTCCGCTCGGCTTGAACTTTGAGCGCAAGGAACGTTTTCGTAGTTCTATCTGGGTGCGCGTCGGCGAACCGCTCGAAGTCGTCTCGTGGTTTCGGGAGCGGGGCGAGGAGGAGCGAAAAGCCATCCGCTCGCTCACAGAGGCAATTGACGCACGGCTGAAACAAGTTGTCGTGCATCTAGACGAGCCGCGTTGGGAAACTGTCTTGCACGAACTGGAAGTGCTGTTGCCGGCGAATGGCGACCACGCGAATGAATCCATCGCTCCGCTGCGTCAGCGCAAGCGGCTGGCAGACGCGATGAATTATTTCTTCGCAAATGACGGCGCGCGGGCCAATGACATGGCGAGCGCAATCGAGCAGCATCGTGCGCGGCTGGCTGCGTTCGGGCTGAGTGTTGGCTCGCCGGTGGTTCAACTATCCGGCGCGCCGCTGGCGTCGCGGCTGATCAAAGATTTGTTCTGGTTGTCCCCCGGCTTTTTGCCCGCGCTCGCGGGCACGCTCCATCATCTCGCGCCATTCTTCGTCGTGCGCGGCCTCGCGAAATTGCTGGGTCGCGCAGATCGCACGACGATTGCGCTAAACCGCTTGCTGGTCGGGCTGCCGATTTACGCGGTGTGGTACGCCGCGGTGTGGTTGCTGATCGCGACGCATCACGCCGTGTGGATCGCGTGGTTGTGGACGGCGCTGATGCCGTTCTGCGGCGTCGAGGCGCTGCATTACGCGTGGCGTTTGCGCGGCGCGGGCCGGGCGTGGTGGAACGAGGTGCGAATGCTGGCTCGACGCGAGGCGCTGCGGCGTTTGCGCGTGGAGCAAAGAACTTTGGGAGAAAAGCTGAACCAGTTGCGTCAGGAGTTTTACTCGCGCCATGTAGGAGACGACGTGAGGAGTCTCTGACTAAATCAATTTGAGACTCGTCAACTCGTCTCTTACGAGCCGGAGATTTTCAAAGGTTGAAGAATTCCACGGTCAACTCGGGCGTGGCAGTGTCGAGGATGGCCACGGTGCGTTCCTGCGCATGTTTGGGCCGGCCCGAGTAGCCGGGATTCAGATAGACGACGCCGTTGCTGCGGCCATAAAACTTTTTGTGCGTGTGGCCGTAGATGATCACGTCGGGTTTCGCGAACCGCACTTGTTTCTTCAATTCATCCGACAGCGCGTAGGGATCAACGATGTGGTGAATCAAAAACTTTTTTCCGTCCAACTCGACGACTTCCGTGAGTTTCAGTTCGATGCCCATGTCCGTGTTGCCCAGCACGGCGGTGACAGGTGCGATGGCTTCCAGTTCCAGCAACAACGAGTGCGGGCCGACGTCGCCTGCGTGCAGGATGTGATCCACGCCGGCGAAGATTTCCGCGACGCGCGGATCGAGGAAGCCGTGGGTATCGGAGATCAGGCCGATTTTCATGGTGTGAAGTTCGTGTTCCGTAGTGCGTGTTGCGTCAAGCAGCGGCGGCGCGTCGTGGATTGCTTGACGGAAGACGCAACACGCAACACGTCACGCCTTCGCTTCCTCGGATTCGCCTTCCGGGTCCGTCTCCTCATCCCGCGCGCCGGCCTTTTTATCGGCGGGCGATTCGGACGTGGCGGTGAGTTTGACCGCGCCGGCAAAGAGCGCGGTGAAGAGTCCGCCGCTCATCAGCGTGTTGCGGAAAAATTCCCACGTCTGCGGCCAGCCGCCCGTGCCTTTGGTCAGCGCGGTGATCCAGCCGAGCAAAGTCTTGGTGTATTCGGGATTGTGGAACGGATTGAAGAACCACGACGCCGTGTTCGTGATGAGATAAAACAGCAGCGCGCCGAGAATGCCGCCGCCGAGGAGCGCGAGGAAAGAAGCCTGCGGTTTGAATCGCCGTCCGAGCCAGATGAGCGCGACGTAGGCGGCATAGTTGAACAACTGGTATTTCAACACGGGCAAATCCCAGACGTTGTAGCCCAGCGCCAGCCAGTAATAAAAATTCAACGCCACATCGGTGACCAGCAACGTGACGAGCGGCAGCCACCACGCGCGCGCGCCGGTGAAGAACACGCCCGCGCAAAACGCCAGCGCGTAGGCGGCGCTGAAGTTTTGCGGCAACATGCCGGGAATCCGCGACAGCGCGAAGACGAGCATCAGCGCGAACGGCAGCCAGCGTTGGAACTTTTCTTTCACCAGGTTCAATGATAATTCAGCGCGCCACGGGGACAAGCCTTTCGGCGCTTTCGTGATAAGGCTGGTGAGCGCGGTAAAGTTCCAGCAGTTCACGGTTTTTTTGAGCCAGCGGCGCTTCGCCCGCCGCCTCGGCCAGCGCGCAGGCCGTTTGCGCGGCGGCGATCGCGTCATCAAATTTTCCCGCCTCGGCGTAAGCGGCGGCCAGCGTGCCGACCAGCATCGCCTTCCGGCGGCCGGTCAGTTCGCAGGCGCGCTCGGCGAGTTTGACCGCTTCCGCGCCGTCGCGCACGAGCGGGTCAGCATCGGCGGCCAGATGCCAGGCCAGATTGTTCAGCGCGTCCGGTTGATCGGGCGCGAGCCGCAAAGTTTTGCGGTAATGCCGGATGGCCTCCGCCGTTTTGCCCTGGCGATCCAGCACCGACGCCAGCCGCGCGTGCGCGCCCGCGTTGTTGGGACTCGCGCGCAACACCGCAGCATACTTCGCTTCGAGCGTGGGCCAGTCGCGAGTCTCATCGTCGGCATTTGTCGCGACCGAAGTTGAACTGAATTGCAGCGGGCGCACGACCTTGAACACGTAGTATTCCTCGGGCGGAATTTCCCCGATCAAAAAAGGAACTCGTCCGCCGGCGCCGTAGAATCCCGCGCCGAGGTCGCCCTGGACGGTGCTCAACCAGGTGGAGGCTGCGAAGCGTTGCGTCTCCAGAAGTTCGACCGCGTCGGGCGGCGGCGCGGTCAGGTTGCTATTGTTGGACGGGACGACCAGGATTTCTCCCGGCTGAAGCGTCGCCAGAGCGAAGTCAACCGGATGCGCCCCGAGTTTCTCCATGTAAAACTGGAACGCGCAATGTCCCTCAAACCAGACCCGGCTGGCGGCGGGTTGATATCGGGCCATGATCCGGCGCGCGGCGGCTCTCGCCGAACCAGCCAGTTGAAAATCGGCGACGGCGATGCACAGCGCGGCCACCATCGAAGCGACGAGCGGCCACGACAGTCGCCGCAGTTCCACGGCGGCAAAATTTTCGCGGGCCAGAGCACGCACCAACAAAATGGCGACAGGCGGAACGATCGGCAGCAGGCTGCGCGCGCTGACAGTCCAATTCAGCACTGCGGCAAAAACAAATCCGCCGAAAATCCACGCGGCAATCACGAACGTGACGACGTCGCGTCGCCGCCACCATTCCACCGCGGCTAGGACGAGCAAATGCAATCCGCCGGCCAGCAGCAGCGCCATTTGCAGTTGAACTTCCAAAGTTGAACCGGCCCCCAGCCCACTCCACCACAAAACAACCAGCGACAATCCGAAAACCAAAGCGACGCCGGGCAACCACATTCGCCGTCGCCACAGCGACGGCGCGAAGAACAGCACTGGCAGCAGCGAACCTCCTGCGAATACCAGGCCGAGGATCGCTTTCTTGACGCTGCCTTCCAGAAGAAAGCGGGTCTCAGCCGCGTAATTCGACGCCACGGAAATCAGTCCGTGCCCGTAAAGTCTTGCCGTGGCTGATTGATAGGCGAGGATCGTGATCATTGGCACGGCCAGCCACAGCAGCCACCATCCCGCCCGCCGTTTCCGCAGCGCTCCCAGAATCAACAACAGCGGCAGAAATGCGAGCGCGTTGTATTTGGTCAGCACCGCCAGTCCCGCCAGAATTCCTGCCGCGGCAAATCGCCCCACGCCGCCGCCGGCCAGCGCGCGCTCCCACAGCACCACCGCCCAGACCCAGACCGCCAGCATCGGCACGTCGCACATCAGCGTCGTGGCAGACATCAGAAATACCGGCGTGACCATCGCGACAATCGTCGCCAGCAGCGGACGCTCGCACCAGAGCCGCGCCAGTTGGAAAATCCCGGCCGCCGCGACGAACGCCACCAGCAACATGACGCCGTGCAGGACGATTTCCCGCCAGCCTAGCAGCGACGCGACACCCGCGAGCAGATAGGAAGTCGCCGGCGGATTGCAGTTGGTCAACGCCATGGGTTCGGTGGAGCCGTACCAATTCACGTCGAACCCGTAAAAGTCGGCGGGATGTTTTGCAATCCATTCCGCCGACCAGACAAACAACGGATCATCAATGTGAACCGCCTTGTTGATAAACGGGCCGAGGCTCGCGAGCAGGAAAACTCCAATCGTTAGCAGCGGGTGCTTCGCGCTCCAGGACTTTGCAGCCTGCGCAAGTTTGGAAATGGTTTTGATCAACGCAGCCCGATGTTAAGTGAACGCTCCTCGACGTGGCAACCTGCGAGACCGCGAAGGAATGACAATGCTTCGGAATTCGCTCATCATCGCTGCGTGGAACAACTGTTTGAAATCGTCCACGAGGATGACGAACTGCTGGTGATCAACAAACCGGCGGACCTCGTCTGTCATCCGACGAAAGGCGACGTGTATTCGAGTCTGATCAGTCGCGTGCGTATGTATCTGGCGGGGCAAGTGTCCTCGCGAGCCGAACCCGGCTCGTCAGCAGCCTCGCCCCACCTGGTGAATCGGCTGGATCGCGAAACCAGTGGCGTGACGGTCGTCGCGAAAAATCCGGCGGTCGCCGGTGAGTTGGGACGTATTTGGGAAACGCGCGGCGTAGAGAAGGAATATCTGGCAATCGTTCACGGGCACGTGCAGGAGGAGCGCGGCGTGATTGATGCGCCGCTGGGCAAAGACGAGCGGAGCAAGGTGGTCGTGAAAGATTGCGTGCGAGCCGATGGCGCGGCGGCGGTGACGGAGTTTTTTGTCGAGCGAAGATTTGAGAAGGCGGGGAACATTCAACATTCAACATTCAACGCCCAACTCCCAGCCAGGGAGCAATCGCATGCCGACTTGGGCGTTGAGAGTTCAATGTTGAATGTTGAATGTTCCCAAAAGTATGAGTCCCGGCCATTCACCTTGCTTCGCGTCCTGCCACGCACGGGCCGCAAGCATCAAATCCGCATTCACCTCGCGC
>SCTL01000746.1 GCA_004297495.1 Verrucomicrobiota bacterium | reverse complement strand
TGCTGGCAATGATGTTCAGGATGTCGGTGACGATATGCATCAGGCTCTGCACACATAAGGAGAGCCCGAGAATCTTGACGAGGACGTTCGCTAATTGTTTTGGGTTCATGTTTTGTGAATTCGTGTTGCTGAAGCTTAACGTCTCTCGTCCGCATTTGACCAGTAAAGCGTGATGCTCTTCGGCTACGTGTTCTCCGTCTGGGACGCTAGCGCTGGTCGTCAGGGATAAATCAGAAACCGGGGCGCTGATTTCTGATTGTTGAATGGCCGGAGTGTTAGTCGCCGGCCCGACTTGAATGCAGGACTAGCGTTGCAAAGAGGCGCAAAACAAAATGACATGAAAATCGAACGAATCAGGAGGCAATGGGTCACTTACTTTGTGATACAAAGTGAACGGTCTTTCAAGGCCTTGAAGCACGGGAAACCCAATGTGGCGGAGGTGATCCAGAAAGCACTCCCCAAGATGCCGGCGACGTTATGAAAATTCTCCTGATCAATCCGCCACATCCTTCTATCGGCAGCCGCATCCCAAGAGAGCATCTGCCGCCGCTGGGTCTACTCTCGGTAGGCGGGCCGCTTCTCGATGCGGGGCATGAATTGAAACTCCTGGACGGGGAGTTCGGGCCAATGACCATGGCGGAGATTGTTTCAGCAACGCGGCACTACGAACCTGACGCCGTTTTTCTGGGACATTCGGGATCCACTTCAGGCCATCCGTCCGCAACCCGGATTATGCGGGCGATCCGCAGTGCGCTGCCGCAAACATGGATCATTTATGGTGGAGTGTTTCCGACTTATCACTGGCCGCAGATCATGGAACAGGAGATGGTCATTGATTTCATTGTTCGCGGTGAAGGTGAGGAGACCGCAGTTCGTCTTGTCGCGGCGCTCGAAAGGCATCAACCCTTGGAACAGGTGACAGGGATTGTGTTTCGCGTGGGTGCTGCGCCTGGACCAAAACGGCTCGTGGATGAGGATCTATGTCGGGATGACCGGGTTGTGGCCACTCCTCCTGCGCCGGCTATCCGTGATCTCAACGCATGTCGCGTTGGATGGGAACTGATTGATCACCGCCGTTACACCTATTATGGGAAGCGTCGGGCCGTCGTGGTGCAGTTCTCGCGCGGTTGTCCGCATCGTTGCCACTACTGCGGCCAACATGAGTTCTGGCGGACCTGGCGGCATCGTGATCCAGTGAAGTTCGCAGCCGAACTTGCGCGTTTGCATCGCGAACACGGCGTCGAACTGATTAACTTCGCCGACGAAAACCCCACGGCGTCCCACTCAGCCTGGAAGGCATTTCTTATCGCACTGATTGCCGAGAATGTTCCGTTGATCCTCATCGGCACGACACGCGCCAGCGACATTGTTCGCGACGCAGACATCCTTCACCTCTACAAGCAAGCCGGCGTCGAGCGGTTTCTACTCGGACTGGAGAGCACGGATGATGCGACGCTCCAAGCGATTCACAAGGGCAGCACAAAGGCAATTGATCGCGAAGCGATTCGGCTAATGAGAAAGCATGGGATCATTTCCATGGCCGCATGGGTCGCGGGTTTCGTGCAGGAAACGGACAGCGATTATTGGCGCACCCTGCGACAATTGCTTTCGTACGATCCTGATCAAATCCAGGCGCTTTACGCCACGCCGCATAGTTGGACGCCGTTCGCCGTCCAGGAAGCGAGGCATCGCGTGGTTCAAACCGACCTGAGCCGTTGGGACTACAAACATCAGGTCCTGGAGAGCGCTCATGTTCCGAACTGGCGCGTGCTGTTGTGGGTGAAGTTCATCGAAGCGATTTGCCAACTTAGGCCCAAATCCCTTTTCAGACTCCTCGCCCATTCGGACAAGCGTTTTCGCGCCGGAATGCGCTGGTATTCCAATATCGGCCGGCGGGTCTGGCCCTACGAAGTTTGGCACTGGTTGTTTCTGGATCATCGCACCCGCCACGGTCCAACGCTTGCAGAATTCCTGAAGGGCGGCTGGAAGATGGAACCAGAAAAGATCTCGCGACTCCAGGTTGCCGTCCGCCCGGAAAGGAAGAACCCAATGACACAATCCTGTGGAAATGAAATTCCTCGGCCTTGGCAGATCACTCTTGAATCACTACCCTCGACTCGCGTGGACGAAAGGGCATTCAGGGCAGTCTCGACAAAGGCAGATCAACTCATCCGTTCATGATTCGCTCAAAACTCAAAACGCTCATGGGCAAGGCCACTGCGGCGCTGGCCGCCCTTGCCGTGGCAACCGCCATTTGGCTGCCGAGTCTGCATCTGTTTTACCGCAAACCTTTGTCCAATTTCTACCAGGAAAAGGGCATCTCCCCGAAAGCGAATGAACTGGCCGCGCGCCACCTGCGGCTTTGGACGGAGCCGGCGCTGCGTCAAGCCGAGCTGAAGAAGATGCGCAGCAGCAATGCCGAGTGGGATTTCATGGGCCGGAGTTTTTTGGTTTGGTCGCTCGTGAACATGGGCCTGCGTGAACCGCAGATGAAAGAGCAATACCTTCCGGTCATTGACCAGATCATCCAGGAGACTGTCAGAATCGAGAATCAAGACGGCATCTACGCGTTTCTGATGCCCTACGCCAAGGCTCGGTCTTATGTTGTCAAACCAGCTCGAAGTCTGTTTCTAGATGGAGAGATCGCATTGATGATGGGCGCGCGGCGTATGCTTCAGGAAGAACCTGCCTATAAGCAGCCCATGACGGAGCGACTGAAGTTCATCGAAAAGGGACTTCGCGCGAATCGAGTGATGGCGCTGGAAAGTTACCCAGACGAATGCTGGACCTTCGATCATGCGGTCGCCATGGTGGCCTTCAAAATTGCGGACCGTCTCGACGGCACGGATCACGCCGAACTCTGCAAGCAATGGATCGTTCTTGCGAAAATACATCTGGTTCACCAGGAGACCGGACTGTTGGTATCCAGCTACCAAACGGACGGAACCCAACTCGACGGGCCAGAGGGCTCCACGATTTGGATGGTGGTGCATTGCCTGCAAGTGGTGGACGAAGCGTTTGCGCGCGATCAATATGAGCGTGCCCGGAAGGAGCTTGGCCGGATCACGCTCGGGTTTGGTTATGGAGTAGAATGGCCCTCCTCGTGGCAAGGGCCCAGAGATATCGATTCCGGAGTCGTCATCCCCGGGCTGGAAGTCAGTGCCGGATCTAGCGGCATGGCATTCATCGCGGCATCAAGTTTCAAAGACGGAGATTTTCTTCGCTCACTCGCAACTACGCTGGATATGGCAGCATTTCCCTCACGCAAGAGCGGCCAGTTGAAATACTGCGCGAGCAATCAGGTTGGTGACGCAGCGATTCTGTACGCATCTGTGCTCGGACCTCTTTGGGAAAGAACTCGCAAGCCATGAAAGCCCTGTTTCAATTCTTAAAGCGCGTGTTGAAGGCTGAAACCTTTTCCCCGGAGGCATTCGTGGGGCGGGCCGCAGTCATTGCCTTGCTCTATGCGGTATCGTGCATTGCCGGCCTCGAGGAATACACGGCCTTTCTGAGTGGCACATCCGCCAACCTCAACCTGAGTTGGCAAACAGCTGCTTTGCTTGGATTGATCCATCTGCTGCTCTACTTCGCCTTCATTCTGCTTGTGCCCATTTCGCTGATCACCGCCGGCCTGTTGGTTGGATGGAACCGATGGAGACATAAATTTACGATTCCAGCGCAACAAAGTGTGGTCAGGATGGAAAGCAAAGGTAGTCCGGGGACCTGATACCCCACTTCGACTTTGAGTCTCGAGGAAGGTTTTTCAACCCTTCGTTATCACCCAGCGAGGAAGAGAAGAACACCCAGACCGAGAAGAGAAAGCCGGCCCAACCACGACAGAAGGACCGGCTGTGATCGAGTTCCCGGGACTTCAGCCATTTCAAGTGTGGCAAGACATCTACGGTGCTGGATCGCAATTTGGATCACCGAGGTGGGGTGCAAAGGCAGTTTCCTTTCGGCCGTAGATTTCCCCAGAATTATCCGTGACTTTTCCCAAAACCAATGGTCTAAACCAACTGTATTCAGGTGACCATTTAGTTAATAATCATTTTATGTCGAACCCGTGCTTGCGAGGGATTGCCCCTGTTTTGATCGTGGTTTTGTTGTCTTCCATCGGACAAGCGGCTGTGCTGCACGT
>SCTL01000745.1 GCA_004297495.1 Verrucomicrobiota bacterium | reverse complement strand
TGCTAGAGTCACATTCATAGTTCACCTATTACCGCAAAAGCTTAAGCCGGGGAGTCGGGCTAGTAAAGCGCCAAAACTCCCCGGCAAATGTTTCAAACTTCGATGGCCGACTAATTTCTCGAGGGTCAGGACGCGTTCCACCGCGTCCCATCCTGACGAAAAATTTGGGACGCGGTGGAACGCGTCCCTACCAAATTACTTCGGACGCAACACCACGAACTCGCCCCGGCGGTTCTTGGCGTGCGCGGCTTCGCTGGTGCCGAAATCCACCTTGCGGTCTTTGCCGTAGGTGCGCGTGACGATCTTCATGCCGTCCGCGCCGGCGGCGATCAACGCCTCGCGCAATGACAGCGCGCGACGTTCGCCGAGCGCGCGATTGTATTCCTCCGTGCCGCGCTCGTCGCAGTGGCCCTCGACCAGCAGCGCCACGCCGCCGGTGCTCTTCATAAACGAAGCCACGGCCTCGACATGCACACGCTCACTGGATTTCACAGCAGCGCTGTCGTAATCGAAATGAACCGTGTTCGCCGCGAGTTCGGCGCGGTTCTGCTCCATCTTGTCAGGATCAATGTCGGTTGGCAGGGGCGTTCCTACGCGATTAGGGTCTGTGTTTGGATCGTACGTGCCGGAAGTGTCAGCCGGCTTGTCGCCGCCGACGCCGACGCGATCGCCAGGAAGTCTGGTGGTGTTTACAGGTTTCTTTCGGCAGCCAACAGCGGAGATTGTGAGCGCCATGGCGAACACGAGCAGGTACGACAGTGATTTCGATTTCATTTTCTATCCTTTTGGGAGGGCTATTTTGCCCAACTGGGTTGTGAGTTGTTTCCCGAAAGTCGGGAAATATCTTTCGTTTGTTTTGTCGGCACGTCAAGCAAAGAGAGGGTGTAGTGCCCGCCGCCGCGCCGCGCGTACACCACCGTGCGCGAATTCGGCGACCACGAGGCATCCTCGCCGCTCACCAACACCGTGGCCGATCCGCCGGTGGCTGGCACGACGCAGACTTCAAAACCGCCCATCTGCGCGGTGAACACAATCCATTTGCCGTCCGGCGACCAGTCCGGCTCGGAGGGATTGGAGATGCCTCGGGTTTCAATGGACTGCACTGAACCCCCTGACGCGGGTACTTTGCACAAAACGCGTCGTCCGTTGCTTCTCGTTGCGAAACAAATCCATTGCCCGTCCGGCGACCAGCACGGCGAGGAATCATCCTCCTTCGTGCGCGTCAACTGCCGCAGCTCCTTGCCGCTGGCATTCGCCACATACAAATCCACCGCGCCGGACTTGCTCAAAATCATCGCCACCTTCGAGCCGTCGGGCGAGACCGCCGGGCTGATGTTCGAGCCGGGAAACGTGGCGACGGGATTGCGCGCGCCGCTGGTCAGGTCGTGAAACCAGATGTCCGGATTGCCGTTCTTGTAAGTCGTGTAATACAGCGCCAGCCGGCCCGGCACAAAACTCGGCGCGGCCACGATGGCGTTGTCCGCCGTGACGGGTTTCGCACCGCCGCCGTCGAAGTCCGCCACGTAAATCTCGCCGCGCTCACCTTTGGCGGACTTGAAGGCAATCTTGGATTGCCCGAGGCCTTTGCGCCCGATGGCTTTCAGGAAATCGTCAACAAACCAGTGCGCCTGCCGCCGCAACGAGCCGGAGTTGTAAGAGGTGTTTACGAGCATCGCTTTGTTGAACCGGTCGGACGCGCGGCCAGTGAGATTGCCATTGGCGCTGCCGCTTAAAAGATATTGCGCCTCATCCGCCGTGGTGAAACTGAAGCCTTGCACGTAAAGATCAAACTGGATGACTTCCAGCGCCTCGCCGGAAAAGCCGGAGAGGTTGACGGGAATGGGCTTGGCCATTCCCGGCACCAAATCCTTGTTCACGTCAATGGCCTCATCGGCGCGCGAAGTGAAAGCGAACATTACGAGTGCGAAACTAGCCAAAAGAAAAATTTTGTTTAATTGTTTCATCCGAGTGCTTGTCTGGCTTTGAGATTAAAATTGATGGTGAAGGTCCGGCGCTCTTCCTTCGCGCCTTCTGGAAACGGCGGAACGGACGGCACGCGATCCAGCGCCGCCTGCACGGTGCGATCCACAGCAGCGTTGCCCGACGAGCGCGTGATCTTGGCTGACACAATCGTTCCGTCGCGACTGATGGTCACGCTGACGACGGCGGTGGCGGTGTTCGCGTCAGATTCTTCCGGGACCACCCAGGCCTGATAATAAATACTGCCGATGATCTGCTTGTAGCCTGCGTAAGCCGGCCCGCCGCCGCCGGGTCCGGGATTGGTGTCCACCACCGTGCCGGGAGAAAGGTTGGCCCGCAGATTATTGAGCGAACTGTTGAAAGCATGGCGCGCGGTGGAATCGCTCTCGCTCGACGACGAAGACCTGCTGGTCGTGTTCCGATTGGTCGCGTTGCTCGGCTTCCGCACTTTCTCGACCAGACTGATCTGCGGTTTCTTCGGCTTGTTGCCGGGGGCGGGAACATCATCCGGCTCCGGCTTCGGCGGCTTGACTGCTTGCTCCGGCTCCGGCTCCGGAATCCTGGGCGCGGGCTGTGGAGTTTGCGGCGGATTTCTGGGTGCGGGCGTTGGCGGTGCGGCATGTGGATTCCCGCCGCCGTTCACATTACCTTCAACGGCCAAGGACGGGATGACGGTCAACACCTGTAAATCCTCCGCCTTGTCGTTCGACGACAAAAACGCCGGCCCGACGAACAGAATCACCAGCAACAGCAGGTGAAATCCCGCCGAGGCGATCAGACATTTTTTTTGCAGGCGTTGGTTCATCGGCCTCCCGGCGGTTCGGTGCGGATGGAGTAACGCGTGATGCCGTTCTTCTGGCACGCGTCCGTGAGCGACACAAAATCCTTCATCTTACTGTTCTCATCGGCGCGCACGTAGATCACGAGGTTCGCGTTGAATTTGAAATCCTGCGCGAGTTGCGCGACGAGCTGGTCCAGCTTGATCGCGCGTTTGTTCATCCAGTAAGCGCCGCGCGGATCAATCTCGACAGTGCGAATATCTTTTTTGTCGAGCGGCTTGTCCGCTTGCGCGCCGGCTTTGGGCAGATGCAGCGGCAGTCCCTTCTCCAGCAGCGGCGTGGTGATGATGAAAATGATCAACAGCACAAACGCCAGATCGAGCAGCGGCGTGATGTTGATCTCGCTCAGCGTCACCAGATGACTGCGTTGGGAGAAGCGTCTCATTCCTCGGGCAAATATTCCGTTTCCATCTTCGAGACCAGTTCCTGCGCAAAGTTGTCCAGCTCGACCGTCAACACGCGCAGGTTGTGGACGAGCCAGTTGTAACCGAACATCGAGGGGATCGCCACGAGCAAGCCGGCCACCGTAGTGATGAGCGCGGCGGAAACGCCCGGCGCCATGACCGCCAGCGACGCTGTGCCTGATGGAGAATTCGCGATGCCGGCGAAAGTACTCATCACGCCCCAGACCGTGCCGAGCAATCCCAGGAACGGCCCGCCGCTCACCGCGATCGCCAGGATGATCAGCCCACCCTCCAGTTTCAACGATTCCTGCGCCACGGCGTTTTCCATGAGCCGCTTCACGTGTTCCATCGCCTTGATCGAGACGCTTTTCTTGCGCGCCTCGCCGGTGGCGGATTTCAACCGCGCGTCCAGTTCCACACTGCCGGCTTGATAAACCGCGAAGAGCGGGCAGCCATCCGCCTGGATGCGGCGGTCGAACATGTCGAGCACGCCCTTTTGCGTTTTGAATTCGCCGGTGAAGAACTGGTTGAGTTTCTTGGCGCGCCGCATCTGGACGGCTTTGTACGCCATGACGGTCCAGGCCGTGATCGAGAAGAACATCAAAAAGATGATGATGATCTTGGCCTCGGGCCGGGCCTGTCCCCACACGTAAAGGAGTTCCGACTTGTCAGAAGCGGTCCCCACGACAGCTAAAAAGCACAATTCATTCATGAACGAAAATTTCCAACTTGGTCGTGAGGAACCGAATTAGCGTCCAAGAAGCAGCGCACTCGCACACTGTTCGACGTAGGTTTTACAGGCGTGTTCACAAAATGTAAAAGATTTTTTTCAGTATCGCAAAAAAAAGCTGACCGCGCCACCGAATCCGGTTTCGCCGGCCGATCCGTCGAATCCATCGAGACCGCGAGCGAAATCACGGTGATCGGGCGTGGAAATGAGCTTTACGCACGCCGCCGCCCGGGTTCATGCTGCCCCTGAAAAATTGGCCGTGAGCAAATTCTCAATCATCCGCGAGTTCCTCGCCTTCCTGCGCGAGCAGAAGAAATGGTGGATCGCGCCGATCGTCCTTTTCCTGCTGCTGCTCGGGGCGCTGCTGGTTTTTGCCAAAGGCTCGGCGCTGGCCCCGTTCATTTATAGTTTGTTCTGAGGCGATGAGAACGTTGCGTGGTTACGGGCGTGAGCCGGGAGGTGATCTTCATGGATCGTGAACGTCTCGAAAGCTGGTGCGAGCGGGGGATTCTCGGGTTGGTGCTCGCGATCATGATTTTTGCGCCGCTGGCCACGGGCGCGGTGCGGGCGATTGATTTCAGCATCGTGCTGGCGCTGACGAGCGGCGTGCTGGCGCTGTGGGGCGTGCGATTGTGGGCGGCGGAAAATCCAAAACTGTTGTGCCCGCCGTTTTGCTGGGCGGTGCTGGCGTTCGCCGCTTACGCCGTCGCGCGCTACGCGGCCTGTGACTTGGAATATCCCGGGCGGCTCGAGTTGCTGCGCGTGCTGGTTTACACCTCGCTGTTCTTCGCCATCCTCAACAATCTGCATCGCCAGGAATCCTTGCGCATCGTCACCTTCACGATGGTGGGTCTGGCGATGTTGATTTCGTGTTACGCACTCTACCAATTCATCACCGGCTCGGATCGCGTGTGGAATTTCATCTCGCTCTACAAGGGCCGGGCCAGCGGGACTTACATCTGCCCCAATCACCTGGGCGGCTTTCTGGAAATGTTGCTGCCGCTGGCGTTGAGCTACGCGCTGGTCGGGCGATTGAAGATCGTGCCGAAAATCGTGCTCATCTACGCAGCGCTGGTGATGGTGGCGGGCATTGGCGTGACAATTTCGCGCGGAAGCTGGGTGGCGGCAACGCTGGCATTGCTGGCGTTGTTCGCGGTGATGTCGCTGCACCGGAACTACCGCGCGCCGGGCATGGTGGCGATGGTGATCCTGATTGCCGGGAGCACTTTCTTCGTGACCAGGTCGGAATTCTTCAAGGCGCGCTGGCGGCAAACCGTTTCCTCGGGCCACGTGGATTTGGATGTGCGTTACGTGATCTGGCAATCCACCGCGCGCATGTGGCAGGATCATTTCTGGTGGGGCGTGGGGCCGGGCCATTACGACTACCGCTGGCGCGAGTATCGCCCGATCGAAGTCCAGCTTCGCGCGGATCGTGCGCACAACGAGTATCTCAACATTCTCTCGGACTGGGGCACGGTGGGCGGCGCGCTCACGGGGGCGGCGCTCCTGGTGTTGCTGGCGGGTGCATTGAAAACCTGGCCGCACGTGCGCCGCGCGGAAACGGCGTTCGGCCGCGGCGAGAGCGACAAGTTCGCATTCTATCTGGGTGCGGCGTTCGGTTTGTTTGCCTTGCTCATCCACTCGACGGTGGATTTCAACATGCGAATTCCCGCCAACGCGATTGTGGCGACGGCTTTGATGGCGTTGCTAGCCAGTCAACTGCGGCACGCGAGTGGAAGTTACTGGTTGCGACCGGGCACGGTGGCGCGCGCGCTGATGTGCCTGACGATGCTTGCGTTGATCGCGCTCTTCTGCGTGCAAGGCGTGCGGCTCGGACGGGAATTTGTCTGGCTGGATCGCGCCGAGACGGTTTCGTACGGTTCGCCAGAACAGCGCGAACTGTTGCTGAAAGCTTACGAGATCGAGCCAAAAAACTTCGAGACCACGCAGGCGGTTGGCGAAACCTACCGCCTCAAATGTTTTGAAGGCGACGATGATTATGCGGAGATGGCGACCAACGCAATCAGTTGGTACGCCAAGGGCAAGGCGCTCAATCCCTATGACGGTTACAACCATCTGTACACTGGCATGTGCCTGGACAAATTGGACCGGCACGAGGAAGCGCG
>SCTL01000744.1 GCA_004297495.1 Verrucomicrobiota bacterium | reverse complement strand
GCGGCAGATACCGCTCCGATGGGATTTTCGCCGCCGAGATTGATGACATTGTGGCCGGGCAGAAATTCCACGAGATGTTCCGCGACGCCAATCGGCCCGACGCCGGGTCCGCCGCCGCCGTGCGGAATGCAAAACGTTTTGTGCAGATTCAAATGGCAGACGTCCGCGCCAATGAAACCGGGGCTGGTGAGGCCGACTTGGGCGTTCATGTTCGCGCCGTCCATGTAAACCTGACCGCCGTTCGCGTGGATGATTTCGCAAATCTCGCGGATGGTTTCCTCGAACACGCCGTGCGTGGACGGATAGGTGATCATGAGGCACGAGAGATCGGCCTGGTGCGCCTCGGCTTTCGCGCGCAGGTCAGCGACGTCAATGTTGCCGTTGGTGTCGCATGCGACGGCGACGACTTTCATGCCGGCCATGACGGCGCTGGCGGGGTTCGTGCCGTGCGCGGAGGTGGGAATGAGACAGACGTTGCGATGCGCGTCGCCGCGTGATTCGTGATACGCGCGGATGACGAGCAACCCAGCGTATTCGCCCTGCGACCCGGCGTTGGGCTGGAGCGAAATGCCGGCGAATCCGGTGATTTCCGCGAGCCAGGTTTCAAGCTGCTCGAAAAGTTTCTGATAACCGCGCGTTTGTTTGATGGGCGCAAACGGATGAATCTTCGCGAACTCGGGCCAAGACACGGGAAACATTTCCGCCGCAGCGTTGAGCTTCATCGTGCATGAGCCGAGCGGAATCATCGAAGCCGTGAGCGAGAGGTCGCGCGATTCGAGCCGCTTGATGTAGCGCAGCATCTCGGTCTCGGAGTGGTAGGAATTGAAAACTTTGTGCTGAAGGAATTTTGAACTCCGCTTTACCGGAATTCTTTCGCACCAGTCGTATCCCGATAAACCCTGTCCTGCGCTGAAGTGATTACTACCGTTAAAAATTCCCAATATCTTTTCAATGTCCGCCAAGGTTGAAGTTTCATCTAAAGAAATGCTGACCTGCTTGTCATCAATATACCGGAAATTAAATTGGTTCGATTCAGCGTGTTTGCGAAACGCATCTAAATCGGAAATTGATGAAATGGTAAGTGTATCAAAAAATGTTTTGTTCATTGGCTGAAATGCCAAGTCTTCCAAGGCGCTCGCCAAAATCTTTGTGAGCGTGTGAACCCGCTCCGCAATCTTCTTCAACCCCTCCGCGCCATGATAACAGGCATAGAGCGAAGCCATGTTCGCGAGCAGCGCCTGCGCTGTGCAAATGTTGCTGGTGGCTTTCTCGCGGCGGATGTGTTGCTCGCGCGTGCCGAGCGCGAGACGGAGCGCGGGCTTGCCGCGTGAATCTTTGGACACGCCGACGATGCGACCGGGCATCTGGCGCTTGAATTCATCGCGTGTGGCAAAGAACGCCGCGTGCGGTCCGCCATAACCGAGCGGCACGCCGAAGCGTTGCGCGCTGCCGACCGCGATGTCCGCGCCAAATTCGCCGGGCGGCTTGATGAGCGTGAGTGCGAGCAGATCAGTCGCGACGGTGACCATTGCGCCAGCGGCGTGCGCCTTCTCGACGAACGGCGAGTAGTCGTGAATCGCGCCGAAGGTGTCAGGATATTGAACGAGCGCGCCGAAGACCTTGTCTGAGAACGCAAAGGTTTCTGGATTACCGACAGTGGCTTCAATGCCCAGGGCCTTGGCGCGCGCGATGACGACCTCGATGGTCTGCGAATGACAAGTCTCGGAGATGAAGAAAATGTTTCGGCCATCTTTCAAACGGGACGACATGGTCATCGCTTCGGCAGCGGCGGTGGCTTCGTCGAGCATGGACGCGTTGGCAATGTCGAGCGCCGTCAACTCGCTGACCATCGTCTGGAAATTCAGCAGCGCTTCGAGGCGGCCTTGGGAAATCTCAGCTTGGTAAGGCGTGTATTGCGTATACCAGCCGGGATTCTCCAGCACGTTGCGCTGAATAACCGGCGGCGTGATGCAGTCGTAGTAGCCTTGTCCGATGAATGAGCGGTAAACCTGATTTTGCGACGCGATGTTTTTTAACTCTCCCAAGGCCGCAAACTCGCTTTGCGCAGCGGGTAGATTCAGCGGCTTGCTGAGGCGAATTTGTTTCGGCACGGCGGAATCAATCAATGAGTCGAGTGAATTGAAGCCGGCCTGCTTCAACATTTCCGCCGTCTCGGCAGCGTTTGGGCCGATGTGGCGGCGGACAAATCTGTCCGGGTGGTCAAGTGTTTCCGAATTCTGTTTCCGCGTTTCCGAAAGCGACATGGTGGGGAGATTAAGTTTGGGCGGCGCGTTAGCAAGTTGGATTTGCCGGAGCGCGGCTGTGTGCGAAGCATCAGCCGCAGCATGGTTCGCCCACACCGTGTATTCTAAGTTGCTGCGGCTGGTCTTTCAGACACAGTCGCGCTCCTTCGCGAAGCGCTCCTTTTTCATGGCTGCGGCGGCTTTGCGCGCTAAACTCGTGACATGCTAAATCAGCGACAACGCGCGGTGGTGTGGGCGGCAGCCGGTCTGGTCGCGATCTGGGCCGCGGGGTTCGCGGGCTACACGGTCTTCCAGCATCTCAAGGTGACGGCGGAAAAAGTGCGGGCCTACGTGGAGAGCGTGGACTTGAGCAAACTTTCCGGCGACGCGCGGGCCCGCGCCATTCAAAAACTCGCGGACATGCTCAATCGGCTTTCGCCCGAGGAGCGGCGGCAGATGCGACTGGGCCGCGCGGCGGAAAGCTGGTTCACGCAAATGACCGAGGAAGAGAAGGGACAATTCATCGAGGCGACGATGCCGGCGGGTTTCAAGCAGATGATCACGGCATTCGAGCAGCAGCCCGAGGACAAACGCAAACGCGCGATTGATGACGCGCTCAAGCGTTTGCGCGAGGCCAACACGCAGGCGGGCGCGGGTGCGGGCACGCGCGGAACGAATCGTCCGCCGTTGAGTCCGGAACTGGAGGCGAAGGTGCGGTCCATCGGGCTGCAAACTTTTTACAGTCAAAGCTCGGCGCAGACGAAGGCGGAACTTGCGCCGGTGCTGGAGGAACTCCAACGCTCCATGGAGTCGGGGCGGATGGGGCGGGGACGATGAATTCTCGCCGTCATTTTGGTAGGGACGCGTTCCACCGCGTCCCATTTGTTTTTGGAAAAGTTGGGAACGCGGTGGAACGCGTCCCTACCGGAATCGGTTTCACGCTCGTCGAACTTCTTGTCGTTATTGCGATCATCGCGATTCTGGCGGCGTTGTTGATGCCCATGCTCGGGCGGGCAAAGGAATCGGGTAAGGCAACGGTGTGCCTCAGTAACCTGCATCAGATCGGCATTGCGTTGCAGGTTTATGTGGACGGGAACAACAATCTGCTGCCGGTGATGCGGGACCGTCCGTTCATCGTGGACACGAATCAACCGCCGACGAATACGTTGCCGAGTCCGGACAAAGTTCTGGCGGGCGAACTGGGCAACACCAACGTACTGCGTTGCCAGTCGGATCGAGACGACCTGTTTCTCAAAACCGGTTCGAGTTATTCCTGGAACAGCCTGCTCAACGGGCAGAAGGCGGACAACTTGAACGTGATGGGAATGCACTTCGATCCGCACGCGATTCCGGTCTTCTTCGACAAGGAAAATTTTCACGCCGCGCGCGGCCCGAGCAAGGCGGTGAATTATCTTTACGCCGACGGACACATCAAGAACCTGCTCGCCATCGAAGGGACATTGCAGAAATGAGCGAGGTTCAAATTGTTCCACGCCGAAAGCGAAATCTGCTGAGGTGGATTGCTGGCGCGCTGGCCATTATCGGAATGGGATTGGTGGCGCTGACCTTCTGGTTTGCTGGAGTGAGCGTCGGGAACGATGATCCGCTCTTTCACGGCAAACCCGAGTCCGAGTGGATCAAGAGCCTAAAGTATTCCGATGACCAACAGGTCAAGGAGTGGCGCAGTTATGGCGAGGAAGGCGTGCAGGTTTTGATTCGCGGACTGGAACACGCGAATCATCCGGGCGAGCGGGCGTATCGCCAGTTTTATCGGAGAACGCCGGCCTTCCTGATGCGTTGGTTGCCTGCGCCGAAACAGGATTCCACGCGCGCCAAACGGATGGAGTTGGTTTCGCTGCTTTCAAGCCTCGGAAACGACGCGACCAACGCGACGGCGATCATGATTCGGACGCTCACTCACGACGAAGATGCAAGCGTGCGCCAATCCACCATCAATTTTTTCACGGGCAGCGAGGACGAGAAGTGTCTTTTGAATCAGTTGCCCGCGAGGGAAAAAAGAAAATTAGTGCCCGCATTGATTCGCGGGTTGCAGGACACGGGAAATTGGGGGCTGCGAAACAACGCGGCCAATGCGTTGAAGTGGATTCCGGAAGAAAAGATAGTTGTCGCTCCGGCTTTGGTGACGGCGCTTCAAGACCCACAACCGCAAGTGCGATTGCTGGCGGCCCAGGCATTGAACCGCGTTGATCCGGACACGGCAAAAAAGGTCGGAGCTGTGTCTGTGATTCTTGCGGTCGCGAAGAACCCCGACGATCAGGTGGCAGCGCGCGCGATTTCCGGGTTGCGCAATTTCAAGAACGAGCCGGATGCGGTGGTGCCGGTGCTGATCGAACTCCTTGAGAGCACAAACACGCTCGTTGGCTGCGAAGCGGTCTGGATTCTGGAATGGTCTGGTCGCGAGTTCAGGAGTTACTCAAACTCGGTTGTTCCGGCTCTCGCCAAGGCGGCAGAGCGCAAAGATAATGTCGGCCGTTACGCGAAGGTGGCGCTCAAGCGTTTCCAATCCGGGGGCGATCCGACTAAAGCGATCAAATAGCATGATTCAACTCTCCGGACTGAAGAAAAAATTCAGCTCGCGCCTCGCGGTGGACGACCTCACGCTCTCCGTGCCGCGCGGGGAAATTTTCGGACTGCTCGGGCACAACGGCGCGGGCAAGAGCACGGCCATCGGCATGATGCTCGGCCAGGTCTGGCCCACGAGCGGCGAGGTGAAGATTTGCGGACACGACGTGACGAGCCACCGCGCGCAGGCGTTGAAGAAGGTCGGCGCGATTTTTGAAGCGCCGGCCTTTTACGATTATCTCAGCGGTTGGACGAATCTGGAAATCCTCAGTCATTACACCGCGCCCACGTCGCGGGAGAGAATTCGCGAAGTCGTGGAATGGGTCGGACTGACGGGGCGCGAGCGGTCGAAAGTGAAAACCTATTCGCACGGCATGAGAGCACGGCTGGCGTTGGCGCAGACGCTGTTGCCACAGCCGGAATTGCTGATTCTCGACGAGCCGGGCAGCGGGCTCGACCCCGAAGGCATCGCGGAGATGCGGCAAACCATTTTGCGGCTGCATCGCGAACTTGGGCTGACGATTTTGCTCTCGTCGCATTTGCTGACGGAAGTGGAGCAGCTTTGCACACGCATCGCCGTGCTGAATCAGGGGCGCAAAGTTTTTGAGGGTCAAATCACAGAAGTGAAGGCGGCGCGGCAGCGGGTGGCGCTGCAGACGCCGGATTTTGCCGCAGCCACGGCGTTGCTGCGCGAACGCGGATTGATTTCAGGCGCAGACGGCGGGCGATTTATTTCACTCGCCAACGGAAACTCGACGGCGGACGTGACGCGCGCGCTGGTTTCCGCCGGCATCGCTGTGGAAGGCATCTGGCAGCACGAGCAAACACTGGAAGATTTTTATCTCGATCTGGTGAAACCACCGCCGCTGCCGGCCAACAAAAACTGAAGCCATGTTGCTCGCCCAACTCAAAAACGAACTCTGGAAACTTTTCGGCAAGAAGCGGACTTACATCGGCTTTGGCGCGTTTGTGGTGGTGCAGTCTGTCATGCTGCTGATGTTCAAATACACGAAGTGGCAGAGTCACTTCGAGCGCATGTTGTCGGGCAATGGGTATCTCGCGACGGATTACATTTCCGCGTTGACGGTGGCGGTGGTGATGCTGTGGCCGCAGATCATCCTGCTCATGCCGCTTTATGTCACGCTGGTCGGCGGTGACCTGGTCGCGAAGGAAGCGGAGGACGGCACGCTGCGGATGATTCTGTCGCGGCCCATCTCGCGCGTTCGACTGCTCTTCGTGAAATGGCTGGCGGGAATTATTTTTGCGGCGGTCTTGGTGCTGGCGCTCGGAGTCATCGCGCTGATTTTTGCCCGGATCTATTTTCCGTGGAAGGGGATGTTCGTCTTTGGACAAACACAAACGGATTCAACTTTCGGACTCTTCCCGGCGAACGAAGGATTGGTGCTTTACGCATTCGCGCATCTGTTCATGGCGATGAACGCCATCACGATGCTGTCGGTGGCGTTCATGTTTTCATCGTTCAACATGAAGCCGGCGGCGGCCACGATTCTGGCGCTCTCATTTTTGTTTGTGAACATGGTGATGCAGCGCGTTCCGTTTTTTGAAGACTACCGGAACTGGTTCATCACGCATCATTTCGAATGCTGGTTTCTGGTGTTTCAAAAGCCCGTGCCGTGGGCGCGGATTTTTGAATCAGAAAGCATTCTGCTCGCGGTTTGTGCGACAGCTTTCGTCATTGGTTCCACTGTTTTCTACGTGCGCGACATCAAGTCTTGAACGAAGCGATTTCCGTTGAGTTTCCAGGTCTAAAACCTCTGGTTGTCGTCGCCGTCGTTGACCCCAACATATCCGGTTCTGGCAAGAAAAAAACCACAAGGAATGGTGTTTTTTCGGTCAAAAGAAATCTACTTAGCAGTTGTGCGTAGAGCGCAAGTTTTCTATTATTTTGAACCGGAATTTCGCGGCTTCACGCGGCTCATTTTCGGCGGATTTATCATGGCAAATTTAAGCGAAAAAACTGTGGAAGAAATGCCGTCGCCTAGCACGGCGATCAAGTCGGATTACGGTTCGGCGCAGCTCGGAAAACTCGAAGGCCTCGAGGCCGTGCGCAAGAAACCGGGCATGTATATCGGCGGCACGGATGAGCGGGCGCTGCATCATTGCGTGAGCGAGGTGCTGGATAATTCCGTGGATGAACATCTCGCCGGGCACTGCGATCACATTGACGTGACGATCCACGTGGATGGCTCGATCTCGATTCGCGACAACGGGCGCGGCATCCCGGTGGACATCCATCCGCAATACAAGATTCCGGGCGTGGAGATGGTGCTGACGACGCTGCACTCGGGCGGCAAATATGGTCAGGGTGGCTACAAATTTTCCGGCGGCACGCATGGCGTCGGCGCGAAGTGCGTGAACGCGGTGAGCGAATGGTTCGAGGTCGAGGTGTCGCGCGGAGGTGAAATCCATCACATGGAATTCGAGCGCGGCAAGACGGTGAAGAAGCTCGAAGTCATCGGCAAGGCGAAGAACACGGGGACGCTCATCACGTTTCTGCCGGACAAGGAAATCTTTCGCGAGACGGTTGAGTTCAAGGCGGACATCATCGCACAGCGGTTGCGCGAACTGGCGTTTTTGAACTCGGGGCTGGAGATCGTTTTCACGGACGAGCGCCAGACGGCGAATGAACCGGAGAAATTCTATTACAAGAACGGCGTCGAGGAGTTCGTCAAGCAGCTCAACAAGAGCAAAGAGCCGCTGCATCCGAAGCCCATCGCGTTTCGCAAGGAGACGACGGAGAAGCTCGACGACAAGAATATCGAGGTCCATGTCGAGGTCGTGATGCAATACAACGACAGCTACAACGACCAAGTGCTCTGCTACACGAACACGATCCACAATCCCGACGGCGGCACGCATCTCTCGGGCTTCCGCAGCGCGGTCACGCGCGCGATCAATCAATACGCCAAGTCGAACGAGCTGCTGAAAGAGAAAGACCCACAGATTACGGGCGACGATGTGCGCGAAGGTTTGACGGCGGTGATTTCGGTGAAGCACAGCGATCCGAAATTTGAATCGCAGACGAAGGTGAAGCTGCTTTCGCCCGAAGTGGAGCGCATCGTCGGCTCGGTTTCGTATGAAGGCTTGATGAGTTACTTCGATGCGAATCCGCCCATTGCAAAGCGCATCGTGGACAAGGGGCTGAACGCCGCTCGCGCGCGTGAGGCTGCACGCAAAGCGCGTGAGGCTGTTCGCAAAAGCGCGCTTACTGGCGGCGGTTTGCCGGGCAAACTGGCGGATTGTTCAGATCGCGATCCGGAGAACACCGAGTTGTATATTGTCGAGGGCGACTCGGCAGGTGGCTCGGCGAAG
>SCTL01000743.1 GCA_004297495.1 Verrucomicrobiota bacterium | reverse complement strand
AAGAAACCGATCAAGTGGTTTGCGCTGCCGCAACTCTTCCGCTACGAACGCCAGCAGAAAGGCCGGCTGCGCGAGCACTTCCAATTCAACGCCGACATTTTCGGCGAAGCGGATGTGGCGGCGGACGCCGAACTCATCGCGCTGCTTATTGACACACTGCGCTCGTTCGGTCTCACGGCGGAGGATTTCGTCATTCGTCTCAGCAGCCGCAACGCGTGGCAGGAGTTTTACAAATTCCGAAGCTCCGAGTCTGAGATCGGTTCTCGTCACGAGTATGATTTTTTCCAGGTCATTGACAAATGGGAACGAACACCGCCAGAGGAAAGCGAAAAGAAACTTACCCAACTGGGTTTTTCTTTTGCAGATGTAAACATGTTCATTGAAAACGGTGCGATAACCCCTGAGCTACAGAGCATACTCGATAACCTCACCGCTCGTGGGTTGGGTGATTTCGTAAAGGTAGATTACAGGGTCATTCGCGGGCTGGCGTATTACACCGGGCCGGTGTTCGAAGCGTTTGATCGCAAAGGCGAGTTCCGCGCCATCGCCGGCGGCGGACGCTACGACAATCTCGTCAAGCTCATCAGCGGCGACCGCGTGGATTTGCCCGCGCTCGGCTTCGGCTTGGGCGACGTGGTGCTGCTCGAACTGCTCAAAGCGCGCGGCCTGCTTCCCAAGTTCGACGCGACCGTGGATGTGTTCGTGCTGATCGAGGACGAAAACTTGCGGCCGCAATCGCTCAAGCTGGTTCAGGATTTGCGCGCCGACGGATTCGTTGTGGACTACCCGCTGACGCCGGCCAAGCCAGACAAACAATTCAAGCGCGCACAGGAATTGAAAGCCGGCTTCACGGCCAAAGCGGAAAGCGAATCAACCGTGAAAGTCAGAAATCTAAAATCGCGGGAAGAACAAATCGTGAGCGCTTCCGAAGTTTTTGGCCAGCTGCGCTCCGCAAACTGATTCAACTCTGTGACAGATGGCCAAACACCAAGCGTCGTGTTTCGTCGGCTGGGTGGCGATGCAGAAGCCCGCTTCTGTGCCGGCTTCATCGTCGCGTCCGAACCGTGGATCACGCTGGGCCTGACCTTCGAGGCAGCGCTCGCGCGATTGACCGATCCTTCGCGCGAAGTTCACGTCGCAACGGTGAGCGGGCAGATCGTCGGTGTGTTGATTCTGTTCCTCGACGGCACGTTCAAGGGTTACATCCAGCTTCTCGCCGTGCATCCGGACTGGCGCTCGCGCGGCATCGGCACGCGAATCATCCAGTTCGCCGAGGAAAGGATTTTCCGCATCAGCCCGAACGTTTTCCTATGCGTGTCGTCCTTTAATCTGGAGGCGCAAAAGTTTTATGAACGGCTCGGCTACCGGCGCGTGGGTGAACTGCCGGATTTCGTGGTGAACGGATTCTCTGAATTTCTCATGCGCAAGACTCGCGGCCCATTGCGGGAATTCACGCCGGAAAAATGATTCACGCCAGCGAGAGCAGTTTCAAAAATGCTTTGGCCGTACTTTTGCGGGCTTTAGCCCGCTTCAGCGTGACTGGCTAGCGGCGCTGAAGCGGCGTAAACGCCGCGCTCCGGCTACGACTTAGTTTAAGCTGCGCTAGCCGCCGCGATTTGCCCGCCACAACAGCACTCCGCCCACTGCCTGGAAGATAAAATTCGGCAGCCACGCCAGCAGATGCGGCGCGAATTCCGGCCGCGTGCTCAACGACTGGCTCACCAGGAACAGGCTGTAATAAAGCACCGCCAGCGCCAGACCGATGCCAATGCCGATGTTTGTTTCGCGCCGGTGCACCCGGATGCCCAGCGGAATGCCGATGAGTGTGAACCCGAAGCACGCAAATGAAAATGCCACCTCGCGATGAATCTGAAACCGGATCGGTGCCGTCAGGTCGGACAACTGCCGGTGCAGTTCCCTGCCGGCCTGCGTCCCGGCGCTGTTGGTGGACGCCGCGCGCAATTCCAGCGGTGCTTTCATGCGTTGCTCCATTTCCCGCAATTCCCGGATCAATTGCGTGTAGCTCATGTCCACCACCTTCAACTCCCGAACCGACAGCCCGTCATCCGGCAACTTGAAGACGAGGTCCGCCTCCGCACCATCCTGAACCATGACGCGCTCGCCCAGCACACTGATGGACCGCGCGTTGAAATTGT
>SCTL01000742.1 GCA_004297495.1 Verrucomicrobiota bacterium | reverse complement strand
CTGGAGGAACTGCCTTCGAGCGCCACGCAGAAATTGCTGGCGTTGCTGAATCCCGAGCAGCGCAAGATCGCCACGGAACTGCTCGGCTACCCGAAGGATTCGATCGGTCGCCGCATGACGCCCGGTTACGTGGCCATCCAGCAAAACTGGACGGTGGCGGAGGTGTTCGCTCATTTGCGAGCCGAGGAGCAGAAGCGCGAATCCATGAACCAGCTTTACGTCGTGGACAACAAGGGGCATCTGGTGGATTACGTGCGCTTGCGGAATCTCGTTGTCGCACCGCCGCAGATGTCGGTGCTCGAGTTGTTGGAAAATCAGCGGCTTTTTCTCCACGCCTCGGACGACCAGGAAACCGCCGTCGCCGCTTTCAAAAAATACGATGTGACGATGCTGCCGGTCGTGGATTCCAAGGAAATACTGGTCGGCGTTGTCACGGTGGATGACGTGCTGGACGTGGCCGAACGCGAGGCCACGGAAGACATCCAGAAGCTCGGCGGTGTCGAAGCGCTCGATGCGCCGTATCTGAAGATCGGAATGTTCACCATGGTGAAAAAGCGCGCGGGCTGGCTCTCGGCGCTGTTCCTGGGTGAGATGCTGACCGCGTCGGCCATGAGTCATTTCGAGGGGGAACTGGCCAGCGCGATTGTCCTCGGCTCGTTCATCCCGCTCATCATTTCCAGCGGCGGCAATTCCGGATCACAAGCCACGTCGCTCATCATCCGCGCGATGGCCGTGCGCGACGTGACCTTGCGTGATTGGTGGCGTGTCATGAGCCGCGAAGTTTTCGCCGGCCTGGCTTTGGGCTGTGTGCTGGCCGCGCTGGGCACCGTCCGCATCCTGACCTGGCAATTCCTGGGCCTCAAAAACTATGGGCTTCATTACTTGCTGATCGCAGGCACGGTGGGGTGCAGCCTGATTGGCGTGGTGTTGTTCGGCAGTCTGGCGGGGGCGATGCTGCCCTTCGTCCTGCGGCGACTGGGTTTTGATCCGGCGGTTTCCTCCGCCCCGTTCGTCGCCACGCTCGTGGACGTGACGGGCCTGATCATCTATTTCACCGTCGCGTATCTTATTTTGCACGGCACGTTGTTATGAACCGCTACGCTTGACGCTCTCTGCGGGCAGTTCTAGGCTGTTGACTGTCGGGGAGCCAACCGGCCGTTCCGTGTGCGGAGCGACGAAGGCTGAGAGTTCGGCGCGGAACGCCGAAGACCCGTGGAACCTGATCCAGGTAATGCTGGCGTAGGAAGGCACCGTGTGCCGGCCACCTTTCTTCCAGCTTTCCCGCGGACTCACAACGAAAGAAAATTTATGATCGCGACCAAAGACTCGTTCGAACCGCACAGCAGCGAACAACTGCCCGCCAGCAAAAAAGTTTTCGTGGCCGGCACAATTCATCCAGATGTCCGCGTGCCGATGCGCGAGATCGAGGTGTCGCCGACCAAGTCCTACACCGGCGCGGTCACGCCGAATGATCCCGTGCGCGTCTATGATTGCTCCGGGCCGTGGGGCGATCCCGCTTTCACCGGCACGTCCGAGCAAGGGCTGCCTGCGTTGCGTCGCGACTGGATTTTGAAGCGCGGCGACGTCGAGGAGATTGACGGACGCGAAGTGAAGCCGATGGACAATGGTTATCTCTCCGGCAAGCACGCCGAGTTCGCCAGCAAGGCGGAGAAGAATCGGCTCGTGGAATTTCCCGGTCTGACCAGTCAGCGCCGTCGTCCGCTGCGCGCCATGGCGGGTAAGGTAGTCACGCAACTCGCCTACGCCCGCGCCGGCATCATCACGCCCGAGATGGAATTCATCGCCATCCGCGAGAACATGGGCCGCGCGAAGATCGCCGAGATGTCGAAGGACATCGTTCGCAATGACCTCAACAAACAGCACGCCGGTTCATCGCAACTCGGCAAAAGCCCTTACACGCCCAGCATCTTCAGCCGTTTCCCCCAGCGCATCCCCGCGCAGATCACGCCTGAGTTCGTGCGCGATGAAGTCGCCGCCGGCCGTGCCATCATCCCGAACAACATCAATCATCCCGAGTCCGAGCCGATGATCATCGGGCGCAACTTCCTCGTGAAGATCAACGCCAACATCGGCAACAGCGCCGTCGCGTCGAGCATCGAGGAGGAAGTCGAGAAGATGCGCTGGGCCACCAAGTGGGGCGCGGACACCGTCATGGACCTTTCCACCGGCAAGAACATCCACGCCACGCGCGAATGGATTCTTCGCAACTCGCCCGTGCCCATCGGCACAGTCCCGATCTATCAGGCGCTCGAAAAAGTGAACGGCAAAGCCGAAGACCTTACGTGGGAACTTTTCCGCGACACGCTCATCGAACAGGCCGAGCAAGGCGTGGATTACTTCACCATTCACGCCGGCGTGCTGCTGCGCTTCGTGCCGCTCACCGCCAACCGCATGACCGGCATCGTCTCTCGCGGCGGCAGCATCATGGCCAAATGGTGTCTCTCGCATCACCAGGAAAATTTCCTCTACACGCACTGGGACGACATCTGCGACATCATGGCCGCCTACGACGTCGCGTTTAGCATCGGCGATGGACTACGTCCAGGGTCAATCGCTGACGCGAATGATCAGGCGCAATTCGGCGAACTTGAAGCACAGGGCGAACTTACCAAACGCGCGTGGGCCAAAGGCGTGCAAGTGATGAACGAAGGCCCGGGCCACGTGCCCATGCACATGATCGAGGAAAACATGGCCAAGCAACTCGAGTGGTGCGGCGAAGCGCCTTTCTACACGCTCGGACCGCTCACCACGGACATCGCGCCCGGCTACGACCACATCACCAGCGGCATCGGCGCGGCGATGATCGGCTGGTATGGTTGCGCGATGCTCTGCTACGTCACGCCCAAGGAACACCTCGGCCTGCCGAACAAGAAGGACGTGAAAGACGGCGTCATCGCCTACAAGATCGCCGCGCACGCCGCCGACCTCGCCAAGGGCCATCCCGGCGCGCAATACCGCGACAACGCATTGAGCAAGGCGCGCTTTGAATTCCGCTGGGAAGATCAATTCAACCTCAGCCTCGACCCCGTCACCGCGCGCGAGTTCCACGACGAAACCCTCCCGCAGGAAGGCGCAAAGACCGCACACTTCTGTTCCATGTGCGGCCCGCACTTCTGCTCGATGAAAATCACCGAAGACGTCCGCAAATATGCCGCCGAACAAGGCATCGCCGAGGAAGAGGCGTTGAAGAAGGGGATGGAAGAGAAGTCGAAGGAGTTCGTGGAAAAGGGCGCGGAGGTTTACGCGAAGGCGTGAGATTTATGGCGGGCATCTATTTCATGAGCGGCATCATGCCGGTCACGACTCAGCTGGGAGCTTTTGATTACATTGGCCTGACAAAACGAGACCAAATCGAGCGTCTCGAAGAACACTTGGACCGGCTTGACGCTAACAAACATTCGAACCAGTTGATTCAGGGTTTCTACAACCAATTTGGTAGAGGGCGTCTGGTGACGGGAGCAATAATTGAGTGTGACGAGTATTACCTCAACACGCTTGAAAAGGTATACATCAACAACCTCAACACATACAAAGGCAGCAATCCCGAAGGATGGAACAAATCGCGAGGTGGTGAAGGTGCAAAGAATTACCAAATTCCCTACGCTCTTGAATCAGGGGGAATTTATCACTACGGCGACAACCTTCAGCTATTCCTTCAGCAACAGAAAAACGTAAATCCGACCGGGATTATTTCGTTGTTGGATGGGAAAAGTCAGCGTTTCGACGGCTGGACCAAGCTCTAAGCTTCGGGGAATCCCAATGGGATTCCATCACTCAGCCCAGGGTTGACCCGCGCCGCGGGACTACCCTGGGTCATCGTTCCACAAATTTCATCAACCCTGAAAGGGTTGAATCAAATCCCCACATCCCGCATCATTCCGTCGTGCCGCAATCCCTCGCCAAAATTCTCGTGCACACGGTCTTTTCCACCAAAGACCGGCGGCCTTTCCTCCGCGACAAACCATTGCGCGAAGAATTGCATCGTTATCTCGGCGGCATCCTGACCAACCTCGAATGCCAACCCGTCATCGTTGGTGGCGTGGAAGATCATGTGCATCTGCTTTGCGCGTTGTCCCGCACCTGTGACGCGGCGGCGATGGTCAAAGAGGTCAAACGCGGTTCGTCGTTGTGGCTTAAAACCAAATCGCCTGACCTCTCCGATTTCGCGTGGCAAAATGGTTATGGCATTTTCTCCATCGGCTTTTCACAGATCGAAACCGTGCGCGAATATATCGCCGGGCAGGAGGAACATCATCACAAGGTTTCGTTTCAGGACGAGTTCCGCCAATTGCTGCGCCGATACGAAATCGAATTCGACGAACGGTATGTGTGGGATTGATTCAACCCTTTCAGGGTTGTTAATTTTCTTTGGACGGTTTCCCAGGGTAGCTCGTGCCTCGCAACCCTGGGCTGAATGATTTTATCCCGTTGGGACAAACGGGAGGCAGACTTATTTATGAGTGATCCAATGAAACCCATTCAAGGTTACCATCTCATCAAGCCGGAAGACCTCTCCTGGCGGCTCTCCAATCTGATGCGCATCCCGAACGCGGATTATCTGGAGCGCACCGGGAGCGAGAATCTCAGCGCGCGGCTCTGGAGGTATCCGGCGAAAAGTGCGGGCACGCTGCACAAACACATCCGTCAGGAGGAGTTTTATTTCGTGCTGGAAGGCACGGGCCGCCTGTGCGTGGGCGACGAGACGTTGACCGTGCCGCGCTACGGCGGCGTGCTGGTCGGGCCGGACCAGTTGCGCCAGGTGTTCAACGACACCGCCGCCGAGGTGCTCTGGCTCATCATCGGCGCGCCGGAGGAACTGGAATTCCTCCCCGGCACAAAGACCAAGCCCGACATGTCGCTCATTTACCCCGTTGACCCGACGCAATTGCCCAAGGAGCTCACCGGCGTGAAGTGGCCGCCGAAAAGTTGAACTTCGCGTCGGGAGAGCCAACAATCGCAAGCCGATGAAACACACCGTTTATCTCATCCTCTTCCGCGGCGTGGGCGGGAAGACGCAACTGCCTGTCCAGGCGCTCCGCGAAAAACTCACCGAAGCGGGCTTTGAGAACGTGACCACCTACATCAACAGCGGCAACGCCATCGTCCGCAGCCGGCTGAGCCGGAAGCAGGTCATCGCCACGATCGCGGAACTTTGTCGCAAGCACTTCAATTTTGACAAGGCCATCTTCGCGCCGACGCTGGCCGAGTGGGACGATCTGGTCGCGCGCAATCCTTTCGCCAAAGCCGCGGCGAAAGCACCGACGACCGTTCATGCCGTGCTGCTCGAAAGCGCGCCAAAAGCAGAGGAAGTCAAGCGCATCCGCGCCCTCGCGGTGAAAGGCGAGGACATCAAGGTCATTGAAGGCGTCGCCTACCTGCACACGCCGCACGGGTTCGGGCCAAGCAAGATGAGGGAGAAATTCGACCAGTGGATCGGCGTCACTTATACCGCGCGGAATTGGAACACCGTGCTCAAGCTCGCTGAACTCGGGCGCGTGGCGGAGAAGTAGTGGTTTGGACTAATCGCCCAGTTTCCAACGGCCAAGTCGTTCGTATTTCGTTGCACCGACCTCGCTGAACACGAGAGCGATTTCATCAACCACCCAGCTTACCGGCTCAATGGGTTCTTCTGGAATACTTTGCTGGTCGTAAAGCAGTGTGACGTGCGGATCAAATCTCAAGTTGCCGCCTCCGCGACGCCGAAACTTCGAAAACTCTGTGTCGAGCGCTTGACGAAGCTTCCTCAACTGTGCGTTGCCGCCACTGCGGTTAACAAGAACGAGCGGACAGTTGCCAGGCCTGCCGCCGTTAAAACTGATCACCCTGTCAAATCTGACTTCAAACGCTGGCATGGATGCAACGACCACCTCGCAGATTTGACCGACGAAATGAATCACCCTTTCGGATACTTCGAAGCAGCCGCCGAGAGGATACAGGGAGACGTGCAAATGATTCAGCGGACGTACTCCTCCGTGTAGTCCATACCTTCCCCGGATTTCCATCGCCAAATCGGGAATATGGCGTGCCATCAAGGGAGGCGGAAAGACTGCCAGAAACACGCTGTATTTAGCTGGAGCCGGTTCGGGAGTATCAAAGAGGACGAGTTGTTGATCCATGTTTGCGTCTGGCATTCATCAGCCTTCACGGCTGATCGGGAATTTCCGCCTCAACCAGTTTTGCCAACAGAATCAGTGATTCCTGCCAGCCCATGTAACATGCCTCAGCGGGAATCATCGCCGGGATGCCTTCCTGCGTGACGTTCAGTTCCGTTCCGCAAAAGACCTGTTTCAAGGCGACGGTGGTGATCATCTCGCCCGGCAGATTGGCGTCGTCGAACTTGTCCGTGTAACGGAGCAATTCACCCGGCTTGAGTTCGAGATACTTTCCACCGAAAGAATGGCTCTTGCCGGTGGAGAAATTGGTGAACGACATTTTGTAAGTGCCGCCGACTTTCGCGTCCATCTGGTGCACCTTGCCGGTGAATCCATTCGGTGGAAGCCATTTGGCCATCGCGTCCGGATCGAGGAAGGCGCGGTAAACTCGCTCCGGCTTGGCGCGTA
Source organism: Verrucomicrobiota bacterium (assembly GCA_004297495.1). GTDB lineage: Bacteria > Verrucomicrobiota > Verrucomicrobiia > Limisphaerales > JADLHS01 > SCTL01. Next base: position 2,771 of record SCTL01000742.1, on the reverse strand, counting down.
GCACTCGATGAAGTCGGACCGTGTTGGTGTTGTTTGTTGTCATGGTGGTTTTGTTTTATCATTACGACGAACCGGGCGGACGTTTTAGGACATCGGTTGTAAAAAATCTCGCCAAGACAGTTCACTTGCGCGCTCGATTTTGCAATGCTCTATTCAGGGCCATGTCACAACCATATCCAACCATCATTCCCGGGCTGCGCAGCCCGTTCGATCAGATCAACGGCATTGTTTATTTCGGTCGCATGCTGGACAAGATCCGGCTCGCGGCGGCGGGGAAATTGCCAGAGGGCTGGCAACCGATGCGCGGCGCGGTGAAAGGGAGCTTCGATTGGCGCTGCTGCCAGTTGCTCAAAATAGATTACGCGGCCCTCGAAGCGGAGACGCTCAAGGGCGACAAGAGCGATACGGAGTTGCTAGCATGGGCGTTCATGCACGGTCGCCAGCCGGACGATCAAGAGATTGAAGCCTGGAATGCCTTCATGACCAAGCGCGGCTGGCGCGATGCCGGCACGCAGCGGTTGAACGAGCGGCTTGCAGAAATCGGTCTGCCACCCGGCACGGTGCAGACGATGTTTGAGTTCATTGACCTGGACGAAGGCCGGCTGAAGCCCGGCAAATAGCAACCAATATTCAAACATGAATTCCGCCTCCAAAGATTTTCCCCATCACCTCGGCGTGTTGCGCGAGCGGATGTTGCATCCGACCGATTACGAGCTGGCCGTGAATTATTTTCTGGAGGAGTTTGCGGGCGACCGCGAGTTTGTCCGCGCCTCCGATCCGGAAAAAATGCCGAAACTCGTCGCCGTGCTGGGCCATGTCGTGTCGCGGGCGATCGGACGGCGCGTGGAGTTGGAGGGCACGCTGGTGTCGTATCTGCGCGCGCACCGGTTCGTGCATGGCAACGCGCAGGCGGACGGACGAGTCGTCTTGTTCTTTTACTTTCAGGACGACGATGCCGGTGTGGCGATGCTGATTCCGGGAGTTCGCGGAGAGATGGAAGTCGCGCGCTTCCGGCTGAAGGGCGGGTTGGTTGATCCGCAGCGGAATTGAATCCGCCGACCGTCTCACGCCTTCTTCACAAAACACGCCTTCAGGCCGACGGCGATGCCGTCCACCTTGCAGTCAATTTCGTGATCGCCCTCCACGAGGCGGATGGGTTTGGATTTCGAGCCGCCCTTGAGCACGGACGAGCCGCCGAGTTTCAGGTCTTTGATGAGAATGATGCAGTCGCCATCCGCGAGCACATTGCCGTGGGCGTCCTTGACGACGCGCGCGGCTTCCGGCGTTTCTGGCGCGGCTGCGCGCGGCCATTCGTGGCCGCACGTGACACATTCCCATTTATCCGGATGATCCAGCACTTCGTTCATTTCACACATCGGGCAGGCAGGTTTGCTCATGAAGAAACAGGATAATACTATTCCGTTTCAGCACTCAACGGCGGATTGAGACCCAGTGAAGGCAGTGGTGTGGCCGGCTGGCTGGTCGTTGCTCTGGCAGGTTTCTGGTCGAGCAAGGTACAGGTCTTCAAGAGCCGGCAGAAATCTTTTTTGCTCGTGTGGTGATGTTTGCCTTCGCCCGCTCGGAGCTTCTTAAAGGTCATGTATCCCACTTCAAGCCGTTCGAGTTTTACGACGCGAATGAATTCATCGCCATGCTTCCAGACCTGACCTTGTCGAAGTCTTAGCGCCATGCGAAATGTTTTGGTTGCATCGAGTCCGTCTCGCCGGATGTGATTCCGGCAGAGACGGCACGAAACCAATGGTTAATTCTTCTTGCCTGCGGCCTGCTTGGCGGCGAGGGCCTGTTTCTTCTTCAGGTCGGCGCTGCTGGCCTTGGCTTGATTCTGTGAGGACTTCTTCTGGTTCGCCTTCGGGGATTTATCACCCATAATTTTTTATTTTCTTCTGCGGAGTTGACTCACCCGCGGCATGTAAGTTTCTCCGAAGGGAGTAACATCATGCTCGCCAGGCCGGTAGTTGTAAATGCTGGACGCCGAAATCATCCGATCAAGGCGGTCGCTGCGTTGACATTTTAGAACGTGCTATCACTTGGGCGGCTGTTATCCTGTCTCCTTTATGCCATTTCGCGCACTCGGCCTTGAGGCCAAAATTTTACACGCGGTGCAGGACGCGGGTTACACTGAGCCGACACCGATCCAGACCGCCGCCATCCCGCCGATCATCGCGGGGCACGACCTCATCGGCATCGCGCAGACCGGCACGGGCAAAACGGCGGCGTTCACGCTGCCGATTCTCACCAAACTCGCCGCGCAACCGGCGGGCGCACGGCGCGGCACAAAAGTTCTGGTCATCGCCCCGACGCGCGAACTCGCCGTGCAGATTGACGAAAACATCCGTGCTTACGCCAAGTATCTGCCGCTGACGGTCGCCACGGTTTTCGGCGGCGTGGGTGAACACCCGCAAATCCGCGCGTTGAATTCAGGGACGGATGTAATCATCGCGTGTCCTGGACGGTTGCTCGATTTGACGCAGCGGCGCAACGGCGATTTCTCCAATCTGCAATTTCTCGTGCTGGATGAAGCGGACCGGATGCTCGACATGGGATTTCTTCCCTCGATCCGCCAGATCGTCCGGCAACTTCCGAAGCAGCGGCAGACGTTGATGTTCTCCGCGACGCTCTCAAAAGAAATCGAAGCGCTCACGCACGAATTTCAACGCTCTCCCAAAACGATCCAGATCGGCCGCCGCTCGAATCCCGCCGAGACGGTCACGCAACTCGTCTATGAAGTGCCGAAGCATTTGAAGCCGGCG
>SCTL01000741.1 GCA_004297495.1 Verrucomicrobiota bacterium | reverse complement strand
GATTCAGCTTCGTCTTCGTGCCGCGGCGGCCGAGTTCCGTCACGAGCGCGAAAACCGCATCAATCAAAAACACCGGCGCTTTCTCCTCTCCGGCAAACGGCCACGAAACCTCGACAACAACCTCGTCGCCTTTTTGTGTGATCCGAAATTCCTCGACGCTGCAAAGCTGTTTGTAGCGCGCCAGTCGCTCGATGGATTCGCGATAGGTGCGGGCGTGCAGAGCGGCGAGGAGAGTTGGGTGATACTGGTCGGTTTCAACCTGGCTCATGAATTTCCAGCCCAGCGTGGCATCGTTGGATAACTCGCGAATGGCCCGCCAAATCGAGAAGTTTTGCGCCGTGGTCACGAAGCTCTCCCCGCTATAAACCGTGGGCGGCAGATTGCTGCGGCGAAGAACGTCACCCGGGGCGAGACCGATTGACTTCAACCCCGCCCAAAACACGCGCGGCAACTTGATGCGATCCTGCGCGTGGCTACTGACGCGGAAATGATCTGTTAGAGCTTTCATGGGTTGGTGCTTGTTGGGCGAACCAATCGTGAGACCAGCATACCGCAGGAGACTGCGTCTGTAATTAGCAGAAGACGCCAATCAACTTGCAAAAGGCGTCATTGTTCGCAGACAGCAGCAAGGCGGCTGGGGTTATCTCGGTTCATTCTTTTGAGCAATCCCACAACAGGTCTGGCAAGACCTCGTGCGACAGCTTTCTGCTCCTGCCGTAAAGTGGCCTCAACATTTGAACACGCGAAAGAACACAATTATGCAAAAAAGAAATCTCGGGAAAAGTAATCTGGAAGTCTCGGCCATCGGACTCGGCTGCATGGGAATGAGTTTTTCCTACGGCCCGCCCAAAGACAAACAGGAGATGACGGCTCTGCTCCGTGCCGCCGTGGAACGTGGCGTCACGTTCTTTGATACCGCTGAAGTCTATGGCCCGTTCATTAACGAAGAACTCGTCGGCGAAGCGCTTGCTCCGTTCCGCGGGCGAGTGGTGATCGCGACAAAGTTCGGGTTCAAACTGAATCCCGACGGAAGCCCCGGCTGGCAGGGCTTGGATAGTTCGCCCAAACGCATTAAGCAAGTCGCCGAGGAATCGCTCAAGCGGCTCAAGGTGGATGTCATTGATTTGTTCTATCAGCATCGCGTTGACCTGAATGTGCCCATTGAAGAGGTCGCGGGCGCGGTGAAGGAATTGATTCAGGCCGGCAAGGTGAAACACTTTGGCCTGTCCGAAGCCGGCGTGCAGACCATCCGTCGCGCCCATGCCGTCCAGCCGGTCACGGCGCTCCAGAGCGAATACTCGCTGTGGACGAGAACGCCGGAGAAGGAAGTGATCCCGACGCTCGAAGAACTCGGCATCGGCTTCGTGCCTTACAGTCCACTGGGCAAAGGCTTCCTCACTGGCGCGATGAACGAGAACACCAAACTCGACAGCACCGATTTCCGCAGCACGCTCCCGCGCTTCGCCCCGGAAGCGATGCAGGCGAACCAGGCGTTGATTGATTTGCTCGGTAGCATTGCCAAGCGGAAGCAGGCGACGCCGGCTCAAATTGCGCTCGCGTGGTTGCTGGCGCAGAAGCCGTGGATTGTTCCCATTCCCGGCACGACGAAGCTGCATCGCCTGGACGAAAACATCCGAGCCGTTCAAGTCGAACTGACGCCGGACGACCTTCGTGAAATCGAAACCGCTGCCTCAAAGATCAAAGTGGAAGGCGCTCGCTATCC
>SCTL01000740.1 GCA_004297495.1 Verrucomicrobiota bacterium | reverse complement strand
GGATTTTATCAGTTGGAGTTGAAGATTGTCCGTCGGCATTCAACTTGGCCGACTTGACGCCGATGTGGACGAAGAAGGCCGCGATGCCGAAGAGCACCGAGCCGACCACGCCGAGCAAAGTAATGATGCCCCAGTTCATGCCTTGGGCGAGCGGCGAGTCCGACGCGCCGTAGCACGTGGCGCAGGCGTGTGCGGACGGCGCGGCCAACGCGAGGAGGCAAACACCGAAGATGATTTCCAGATTACGCTTCACAGGTAGCTGACGCTTTTTAGTTTCTTGAGGAAGAAACGTTCATAGACCAACAAGCCCGCGCCGACCACGAAGCCGCCGATGGCCCAAGCAAGATCACCGGCTGAACCTTCTGGCGTGCGATAATCGCGCAGCATCCACAAACCGAAGCCAACGCACATCGCGCTGGCAGCGGTGATGAAGATGACGTGGAAGGCTTTCAGTGACATAAACTCAGTGGGTGACGGTGAGGTTTGGGAAGTCGTGATACGCGGAGAGCGTGATGGCCATCAGGCCCGCGAAGAAAAACGCGGTGAAGGCGAGCACGGTGTAGATCATCTGCTTCTCGGAAATGAGATGCATGAAATACAGCGCCACGAGTGTGGCTTTGACGGTGGCGATGACGAGCGCCAGGATGATGTTGCCAGCGTGTCCGAGTTCCAGTTGCGAGGCGAGCACCGTCAGCACTGTGCCGATGATCAGCGTGCCGCCAATGATCAGATAGCCACGAATGTGTTTCGAGATGTCTTCAGAATGGTCGCTCATAAAATCACAGCAAGTATAGGACGGGAAACAGGAAAATCCAGACGAGGTCAACGAAATGCCAGAACAGCCCGGCGACTTCCACGCGGTTGGTGAAGCGGTCGGGATCGGTGTGCCACATTTTACTGCCCGGGCCGAACAGGAAGCCGATCACGATGGCCCCGCCCAAGACGTGCAGCGCGTGCAGCGCGGTGAGCGTGAAGTAAATCGCAAAATACGTGCTGTGCGCCGGCACGAATGCAGAGAGACGCTTGATGTCACCAATGGCGATTTCCACGTGCTTGTGCTCGCCGCTTTGCGCACCGATCTTGAGTTTGCCTTCTGAGTAATGGTGCGGATCGGCAAGAAATTCGATCTTGTCCTTGCCCGCCGCGACGAGTTTGGCCTTGGTAAGGAACATCGGATTGCCCTCGATGTGGCCGGTCATGCGCGTGCCGTCGGTCTTCCAGACTTCGTAGTGGGTGAATTTGTCTTTGTACTCGAAGGATTTAATTCCCAAGAACGCCAACGCGCAGAGCACGGTGATCGCCTGGAAGATTTTGAAACGGCCGAACTGCTTCATCTTCAGCGACGCCCAGGCCATCACGACCGTGACGGACGAGATGATGAGCACGGCGGTGTTGAAGGTGCCGATGGGGATGTTGAGCAAACCGTGCGGCCAGTTTTCTTCGAGCGCGCCGACGCGGAGCAGGATGTAAGACGAGAAGAGCGCGCCGAACAGCATCACTTCGGACGCGAGGAAGAGCCAGATACCGACCTTGGCGTTGTAAAGGCCCGTATCGGGGCGCGGCTTCGAGGTGTAGGGAATGTCCATGAATTTGTCGAGTTCGGTTAAGCCTGATTTTGCGGAGTGAAGTCAACTTTCGCGCCGGGCACGCTGTAATCGTACGGCCCGCGCACGGCGTGGGGTTCCTTGTCAAAATTTCCGTGCGGCGGCGGTGTGGGCGTCTGCCATTCGAGCGTGGTCGCGTGCCAGGGATTGTCGCTGTCCACTTTCTCCCCGTGCTTGATGCTCCAAAAAAGATTGATGATGAAAGGAATCTGGCAAACGCCGAGCAGCACCGCGCCCCAGAAGATCACCGAGTGCAGATTCATCACGTCCGCGCCCAGACCGCCGATGGCGTCGGGGTTTTTCGCGGCGGAATAATTCATGCCGCCGTCGGCCATGCGGCGGATCATGCCGGCCATGCCCTGTTTGAACATCGGCTGGAACACGACGTTCATGAAGATGAACGAACCCCAGAAATGCACGCGGCCCCAGAATTCACTCATGCGTCGCCCGGTCATTTTTGGGAACCAATAATAAATTCCTCCGAGCAGCGCGAAGATCGTTCCCGGCGCGACGACGTAATGGAAGTGCGCGATCACGTAGTAAGTATCGTGCAGATGCAAATCCGCCGCCGCGAATCCGAGCGGCAAACCGGTCAGCCCGCCGATGCCGAACATCGGCAGAAACGCCAGCGCGAAGAGCATCGGCGTGTTGAAGCGGATCGAACCGCCCCAGAGCGAAATGAACAGGCACGTCAGAATGATCACCGAGGGAATCGAGATGATCATTGTCGTCGTTTGGAAGAACGCGGAAATCTTCGTGCCCATGCCCGTGAGATACATGTGATGCGCCCAGACGATGAACGAGATGAAGCCGATCGCCAGCACAGAATAGACGAGCGACTTGTAGCCCCAGATGGGCT
>SCTL01000739.1 GCA_004297495.1 Verrucomicrobiota bacterium | reverse complement strand
TGCAGCAAGACGCCGGCGACCAGCCCATCAAGATCGCTTTCGTGGGTGAAGATGACGTCGGGCTTGTGCATGTTTTTCATGACGGAGGCAAGCTAAGGCAGGCGACGGAATGATGCGAGCGCGGAGTTTGCGGCTGGAAATATGTTTGCCCTCACCCCGGCCCTCTCCCATCCGATGGGAGAGGGAAAGCCGTTACACGCTTCTGGTGGTTCGAAAATCTTCGGACGAGCAACACATGCCCTATGACTCAAACGCGCGTCCGAGCGATCTCCCTCTCCCGTCGGACGGGAGAGGGCGGGGTGAGGGCCGATTAGTGAGAAGCGGTGTGAGAACAAAGCCCGCGCACCAGCGCGTCCAACTGCGCCCGCGTGTGCTCGCTGGAAATCACGAAACGAAAATAACCTTCCGCCGGTCCGCCGGGATATTTCAGGAATGACGGAAAGATTTTCGCCGCGAGCAAGGCGCGCTGAAGGCGCGAAGACTCTTTGGCGTTCATCGGCGGCAGCGGAATGATCGGGCCGGGAGCGTCGGGTAAATTCAATCCGGCCTCGCGCAACGCATGCTTCACGCGATCTGAGTTGGTGTTCAACCGTCGGCGCATGGCTTTGTCACGGCGCATCACGTCCAACGCCGCGAGCGCACCTGCGGCCAGCGGCAAGGGCAGGGGCGTGCTGCCGATGAAGAGGCGACTTTTCTCCATCATGCGCTCGCGAAGTTTGCGCGGGCCAATAACCGCGCCGCCGTAAACGCCGAACGCTTTGCTCAGCGTCACGCATTGCACCACGCGCGCCCGCCTGATTCCTTCCAACTCAACCGCGCCCTTTCCCGTCTTGCCGAGCGTGCCCGCGCCGTGCGCGTCGTCCACGAGCAGCAGCGCGTCGCGTGGGAGCAGCTTGAGATACTCCCGCAGCGGCGCGACCGAGCCATCGTGCGCAAACATGCCGTCGGTGAGCACGACCACTCGCGCACCAATGCCGCAGCGTTTCACCGCCTCGGCGAGACTTGATGGATCGCGATGTTTGAATTTCAGCACCGGACAATCGAACGCGAGCGAGGCGTCCTGCAAAGCCACATGAGCGCGTTCGTCAATCAGCGCATGGGAAGACTGTCCCGCCAAAGCTTGAGCGACGACGCTGCTGGTGACGTAGCCGGAATTGACGAGCAAGGCCGACTCCGTGCCGAAGAATTTCGCGAGTTCCTTTTCGAGCTTGAGGTAAAGGGCGTGATTGCCAGTGGTTTTACGCGACGCGGCGACGTTCAGGCCGAATTCGTCCAAACCTTCGCGGATGGCTGAGAGCACGCGCGGATGACTGCTGAGTCGAAAATAATCACAGCCGCCGAAAAAGGAGAGAGTTCGGCCCTGATGGCGGACGTAGGTGCGGTTGATTGGCTGGAGCGGCGCGGGTTCGCTCATGCGCGGACAAGCTAGTGATTGCTTGCGGGCAAAGCCAGCAGACTTTGCGGGTCAGGGCTGAAGCTCAACCGTGTCGCCGGGTTCGAGGAGAAAGTCATCGCCTTGTAGCAGGTCGTGCGGATCAATCGCAATCCGTTCGCCCTGGCGCACGATGACGATTACGCGCGGATTGCGGCGGTCGAGTGTTTGCGCGGCGACGATGGCGTGGGTCAGTG
>SCTL01000738.1 GCA_004297495.1 Verrucomicrobiota bacterium | reverse complement strand
CTGGCGACGCGTGCAAATCGTAATTGAGGCAACCCGCTTCCTTGCGCGTGGGCGCGACCAAACCGATCAGCGCGGCGCGTAATTCGGATTCCTTGCCGGGCCGGGCTTTGAAGGTGGCGACAACGGTGATGGTTTTCGGATTCATGGGAACGTTATCTCAGTGATTGTAAAATTTTCTCCGCCGCAACGCGCGGATTTTCCGCGGCGTAAATGGGCCGGCCAATCACCAGCCAGTTCGCGCCCGCGTCCATCGCTTCGCGCGGAGTCAGCGTGCGCTTTTGGTCGTCGGATTTTTCCGCGCCAGTGCGAATGCCGGGCGTGACGAGTTGAATGTTTGCCGGCAAAAGCTGGCGCAAGTCCACAATTTCCAGCGGCGAGCAAACCAAACCCCGCAATCCGGATTGCACCGCGAGTTGCGCGAGCCGCTCTACTTGTTTGCCGACGTTCGCCTCGCAACCGATTTCTCCCAGCGTGTTCGCGTCGTGACTGGTCAGCACAGTAACGCCCAGCACCAGCGGCGCGTTCTTGCCGGATTGCAACGCAGTCTGCTGGGCCGCGTCTTCGGCTCCGCGCATCATGGCGCTGCCGCCGCAGGTGTGAATGGTGAGCATCTGCACGTCGAGCCGCACCGCCGAGGCGACGGCTTTGGCGACGGTGTTGGGAATGTCGTGGAATTTCAGATCGAGAAAAACGCTCGTGCCCGTGTCGCGCACGCGCTTCACGATGTCTGGCCCGGCGGCCACGAAAAGTTCCTTGCCGATCTTGAACGCGCCCACGGCGGGCGCGACTTCCATCGCTAGTTTCAACGCTTGTTCGGCGGTCGGCACATCCAGCGCGGCGATGATGGGATTTTGCATCGCGCCGAATATCAGCACGCGAACGCAGCAACAAAAGCTAAAAAGTTCCGGCAGTTATGCGCGTCGCCCGGCATGATTGCGGCGTGAACGTTGCCATTGCAAAACCCAGCCCAATCCAATCAGCAGTGCGGTGGTGGAAGGTTCGGGGACGTGGCTGTTGATCCACGGAGCAACAAACGAGATTTGTCCGAAGCCGCTCACGTCGCCGTAATCGGCGTTGGCGCTGCCATCCGTTGCGGCCACGAAGGAAATCACGCCGGCCAGATAAGTTCGTGAGTTAATCGTGACGAAAACTCCGCCGCCGCTGTCGCCGTTGGCTACGCAGCCTTCCAGTGTCAGCGGCGTCGCACTGCCGAAGGAGTTGTCCGCGTTGGTGTGAGGATTGTCAAAGTCGCAACCCAGCACGCGGGCGGGATTGCCGAAATCGCCGTCCACCTCGTTGTTAAACGCGCGTTTCAGATTGTCGAGCGTCTTGTAGCCAGTCAGGCCGGTGCCGGTGAGACCGAATCCCACGAACGTCGCCGGCAAGACGGGTTGCAAGGACTCGGTGTAGAGCGTCGCGGGTGTGACGTTGGTCACGGGCGAACTCAGATGCACGAGGCCGAAGTCGTAACCGTTGAACCCATCGCCATTCCAACCCGGATTGCCGATGAGTTGCGTTGAAGCGTAGGCGACGCCGTTGAGGGTAAAAGTTCCGGAGGATGCGGCGACCAGATTGTGCGCGGCAGTCAGAATCCAGTCCGGCGCGATCAACGTCGCGCTGCCGGTGAAGCCCCAACTGTTCACGAACAAACCGACGGCGGCAAATTCCGAATCGTTCGCCAGCGCCAGGTAGCTGCTGTCCGGTTGGTCGTCGCGGATGGTTGCGCTTTGAGTGGAGCAGGGAAGCGCCAGCGCCAGCGTTGGGATGCCCCACAGCGCGGCCAGTTTTTTCCCCGGATTCATGCCGGCATGACTCCAAAAACAATTCCGCGCGTCAATGACAAACTCGGTCAAGAACGCGCATTATGGAATCTCCACGCCCGGTGCGAGTGTTCTTCACTCTTTCTTCGCCAAGCGCCATTGCCTAACATCAGAACATGAGAGTGATTCGTTACACGGACGCCGACTTCGCCGCGCAACTCGCCCGAGTGACCGCGCCGTCCAGTCTGTTTGATCCCGTCATCGAGCAGCGCACGCAAGCCATCCTCGATGATGTTCACGCGCGGGGCGACGAAGCACTGCTGGAACTCACGGAAAAATTCGACGGCGCAAAACTTTCCGCCGAACAACTCGCCGTCACACAAGCCGAGACGATGACCGCTTCGCTCAAGGCCGACGAATCATTGCGCGCGGCGGTGATGGAAGCCGAGGCGAACATCGCGGCGTTCGCCAAAAAATCCCGGCGCAAGGATTGGTGCATGAAAAACTCCCACGGCGCGAACGTGGGCGAGAAATTCGATGCCTTCCAGCACGTGGGAATCTATG
>SCTL01000066.1 GCA_004297495.1 Verrucomicrobiota bacterium | reverse complement strand
ACTTGGGCCAAGACGAACTGGTTGAAAACTTCCTACTGAAAGACCTTCGGCGCGAAGAAGGTTTGTCAGGCGAAAGCGAGTTGCCCGGTCTGTCGTCTGCGGAAATCGGCCGCCTTACTTCGCCAGCAACACTTCCGCGCCTTTGGGAATGGCGTCCAGACATTCGCGCACGCGCTGGGCGAGCATTGGCGGCTGATACGGCTTTTGCAGAAACGCGGTTTCGCCGTCGTTGAATTTCGCGCCCAGCACATCGGCGCTGTAACCGCTGGTGTAGATGACTTTCAAGGCCGGCTTGCGTTGGCGCAGTTGCACGGCGAGTTCGCGCCCGTTCATTCCTTCGGGCATCACCATGTCGGTCAAGAGCAAATCCACCTTGCCGTCTTCGGCGTCCCAAACTTTCAGGGCTTCGACTCCGGACGCGGCTTCGACGACGCGGTAATTGTACTGCCGCAAAATTTCGCGCACCAACTCGCGCAGCGGCGCTTCGTCCTCGACGAGCAAGATGGTTTCCTGGCCACCGGGAACTGGCTGGCGAATTTGAATCGTGTCGGACTTCGCGTTTGCCGGCGATTCCAGGGCGGGGAAGTAAATCCGGAACGTCGTGCCCACGCCGACTTCGCTGGTCACCTCAATCCAGCCGCGGTGTTGCTTGACGATGCCATAAACCGTGGCGAGGCCGAGGCCCGTGCCTTTGCCGACTTCCTTCGTGGAGAAAAACGGCTCGAAGATGCGCGCGAGAATTTTTTCATCCATGCCGCAGCCGGTGTCGGTGACGGTCAGACAAACGGAGCGGCCGATCTGGGCGTCGGCGTGGCGGCTCGCGTGTTCGTCCGTGATGAAGAGGGCGCCAGTGGAAAGAATCAGCCGTCCGCCGCGCGGCATGGCATCGCGTGCGTTGACGGCGAGGTTCATCACGATCTGCTCCAACATGCCGGTGTCGGCCTCGATGTCTGGCAAGTCGGCGGCGTAATCCGTCTGCACCCTGACCTGTTCGCCGAGCAAACGCGGGAGCATGTTGGCGAAATTCTGGAGGACCGCGGTGAGATTGAGCGGGCGCGGCTGAATGACTTGCTTGCGGCTGAAAGCGAGCAGTTGTCGCGTGAGCGCGGCGGCGCGGCGCGCGGATTCGTTGATCTGCCGCGCGGGTTTGCCGACCGATTCCTCGCCCTTGCAGCGTGTCAGCAGCAGTTCGGCATAGCCCTGGATGACCGTGAGAATGTTGTTGAAATCATGCGCGATGCCCGCCGCGAGCTGGCCGACGGATTCGAGTTTTTGCGAATGGCGGAATTGCGCTTCGAGATTCAACCGCTCCGTGATGTCCGCGCCGTAGCAATGCACCACCTGGCTGCCTTCGACCGGGAAGAACGCCCAGGTCAGTGTGCGTTCGCCGACGCGCATTTCCTCGCGCTGACGGCTGCTGCGGTCAGTGAGGCATTTTTGCACCAGGCCCGCAACGTTTTTGGGCAGAAACTCGAAGACACTGTCCTTGTTGAGCGAACGGACGAGCGCGTTGGCCGCGTCGTTCGCGTAACTCAACGCGCCGTCGGCGTTGAATTCGAGCACCGGATTCGGATTCACGCGCGGGAACGCCGCGAGCTTGCGCGCCTGCGACTCGGCCTCGCGCCGTTCGGTGATGTCGTAAATGCTGCCCGACGCGCTGATGACGTGGCCGGAGGCGTCCACGTTCAACTGCATGTACAGTTCCACCCAGCGCGTCTTGCCGTCCTTGGTCAGCAGCCGCGTTTCGTAGCGGCAGAAATCTATCGTGCGATTGAGCAGTTGCAGAAAAATCGCCCGGCTCTGCTCGCGGTCGTCGTGATGGATGTAATCAATGAAGAACGTGCCGAGCGTGTCGGCGACGTTGAAGCCCGTGATGGTGGACCAGGCCGGGTTGAGATAAAACCAGTTTCCGAACTGGTCCACCTGGAGAATGATTTCCTTGATGCTCTCGACGACGTGGCGGTAGCGGTTCTCGCTGGCGTCGAGAGCTTCCTCGGTGAGTTTGCGTTCGATGCACAGCGCGATGCCGTTGGCGACGGAACCCATCTCCTGCAAAACCGCTGGCGGCAGCGGCGAGCGCGCATAGACGGACATCATGCCGATGTAGCGATTCTCGAGTTGCAACGGTCGCGCGGCAAAGCTGGCGAACTGGTGTTTGAGCAGCCACATCGGATTCAAATTGCGCGGGTTCGCCGACAGGTCGGAGAACGAGACGCCCGGGCCATCGAAGACGTCCTGCGCCGTCACCGGGCTGAAACTCCACTCGAAATCCGTCAGCTCGGGTTCGCCCGCCGGACAGGCCACGGCGAATGATTCGAACGTGCCGCGGCCCGGACGATAAATCCAAATCTGCGCCATCGCGGCGTTGAGATACTGAACCATCGAACCGGCGCAGGCATCGAGGATGGTGCCCAGCGTCGCGTTCTTGGCGAGCGACAAACCAATCTCCGCGCCGAACGCGGAGAGCCGCGCCTGCTCGAACGAAGCGCGCGCCGCCGCGCGCTTGCGTTCGACGGCATAACGGATGGCGCGGCCAAGGCGATCGGATTGCAGTCGCGACTTCTCGAGATAATCCGCCGCGCCCGCTTTCATCGCGGCGAGGTCCACGTCATGTTCGCCCATGCCGGTCAGCAGAATCACGGGCGTGTTGCAACCGTTCGCCAGCGCCGCGTGCAGCAGCTCGATGCCGTTGTGCGCGCCAAGACGATAGTCGAGCAGACAAACGTCGTGCTGATTTGCGGTCATCGCGGCGACGGCTTCATCGCCGGATTTGATCCACGTCGTCTCGAACTTGCGCCCCTTGATCTCGGCGAGCAGTTCGCGCGTCAACAGGACGTCGTCATCGTCGTCGTCAATCAACAGCAGCTTGATGAGTTCGGTTTCTTTCATCGGTTTCGCAGCTCCGGTTTGGGCAATTGCACGAGGTCGAGCCAGTATTTTTGCAGCGTTTCCATGACGCTCACCAGCGCCTGATACGCGGTGGGTTTGGTCACGAAGGAATTCGCGCCCAGATCATACGTGGCCGCGATGTCCGAGTCCGCGCGCGACGTGGTGAACACGATGACCGGAATGTGCCGCAGCCGCGTGTCGGATTTGATTTCGCGCAACGCCTCGCGTCCGCTTTTGCGTGGCATGTTCAAATCCAACAGGATCAAGCTGGGCAGGGGATGCAGCCGGGCGTCGCTGAACTTGCCGCGATGTTCGAGATAATCCATCAACTCTTCACCGTCCTCGACCGAATGAATCTGGCCCGCGAACGCGCCGTCGCGCAGCGCGTCTTTCACGAGCAAACGATCATCCGCGTCGTCGTCCGCCAGCAGGATCACGGGAATGGGTTTGAGGTCGGTCATGATTTCACCTCCGGTTGCGGCGACTGGCGGAGCGGAAGCCTGATGATGAAGCACGCGCCTTCGCCCGGCTTGCTGCGCGCCGTGATGGTGCCGCCGTGCCGGTCGGTGATGCGCCGGCAAACGGCCAGGCCAATGCCCGTGCCTTCGAATTCCTGCCGGCCATGCAACCGCTGAAACACGGCGAAGATGCGGTCGAGATATTTTTCGTCGAAGCCGATGCCGTTGTCCTCCACGGTCAACTCGCACCACTCGGGCGCGGCCTCGTCGTTTTTGCCCAGCCCGTTCGCCGGATGAAAACGCCGCGCGGCGACCCGCACGCGTGGCGTGGCGCCGGGTGGTTGAAATTTCAGCGCATTGCTCACCAGGTTCTGGATCAACTGCCGCATCTGCACCGGGTCGGCCTCCATGACGGGCAGTTCGCCCACTTCCACCTGCGCCTTGCATCGCTCGATGCGCACTTCGAGGTCCGTCAACACTTCGCGCGCGACGACATTCAGGTTCACCTCGGCGAACGGCTGCACCCGCGTGATCACGCGCGAGAAGGTGAGCAGGTCGTTGATCAAAGTCTGCATTCGGGCCGCGGCGTTCTGCATCCGTTCGAGATAATCGCGGCCCTCACCGAGATTGACTTCGTCGCAGCGCGCTTTCAAGCGGTCGCCGAACGCCAGAATTTTCCGCAGCGGCTCCTGAAGATCGTGCGAGGCCACGAACGCGAACTGTTCCAGCTCGGCGTTCGAGCGGGAGAGTTCCTCGGCTTTCTCTTCCAACTTCTGTTCCGCGCGGCGACGCTCGGTCACGTCGCGAAAGATCAGCACGTAACCAACCGTGGCCCCGGATTCGGCGATGGGCGTCTTGATGTAGTCCGCCAAAAAGCATGAGCCATCCTGCCGATGCAGCAGCGGTGGCGCGGTGGAATCAGCCTTCACGTCTTTGGTGTCGCTGTCCGTCGCGGTCAGGCGTTTGCGGAAAATCTTTTCCTCCGAACTGCCGACCAACACTTCGATGGGCCAGCCCGTGATGCTGGCGGCGGCGGGATTGGCGAAAGCAATCGTGCCATCCAACGCCACGCCGCAGATGCCTTCGCCGGCGGAGTTGAGAATGAGTTCATTGCGGCGCTGCAATTTTGCCAGTTGCTCCTCTCGAGCGGCCACGTGCAGTTCAAGCACGTCCTTCGAGCGGACCAGTTCGCGGCTTTGTTGGGCGAGAAACGATTCCACGCGGCGGCGTTTGTTGAGTTCACTTTCCAGGGTGGTGTTCACTTCGGTGAGCGAGGCCGCGCGCATTTCAAGTTCCTTGCGCGCTGATTCCGTGGAGACGAGCCGCCGCCGCGCGCTGGTGAGATCGGCTTTGGACTGGTTGAGGCTGCGCTGCAACTCCGCTTCGGCGTGAGCGAGCCTTTCCTGGGTCGCGCGGTGATAGCGGTTCCACCGCAGTTGAATCACGCACAACAACCCGAGACTCGCGCCCGCGGTGGCGACG
>SCTL01000008.1 GCA_004297495.1 Verrucomicrobiota bacterium | reverse complement strand
GCAAGCGGGAGTGATGGCTCGGAGGGGGAAACACTCAACATTCAACGCTCAACATTGAACACCCAGCGGTTGTGATTGGGGCGGGAGGGCGGGAATTGGATGTTGGGAGTTGAATGTTGAATGTTCCCAGAAGATCGCGCCTACTGCTTCACCACCTTCACCACGCCGCTCGTCGCGTCATAGCTCAACTTGTAGCCGTAGGGCGCGTCCGGCAGTCGCGGCATGAAGCCTTCGTCCACGAGTTCCTTGAGGTCTTTGGGATTGCGGCCTTTGTCCACTTGAAACATCTGGATCGCCTGATTGATGGACGCCGTGTCCACGGTCTTCACCGCGCTCTGCTGCGCCCGGCCCACCGCGCCGAGATAATCCACCGGCGCAGTCAGCACGCTGCCGGAAGTCGTGTTGGTCGTTTGCGCGGGCGTGGACGAATTCTTGCCGCAACCGGCGAACACGAGCGTCGCGGCCAGGAGGAATGGAAATGAAATTTTCATGTCGCAACTTTACCCTCCGAGGCGAGGATGCCAAGCGGAAGTTAGTCCCGCCGCTTGTCGTCAGGTCCAAGCTTCGCTAGTCTCGGCTCGCAATTCACTCATGCCGACCGAACCAAATCTTCGACCGCGCATCAAACTTCTGACGTGGCTCTTCATCGTCGGTCTGGTTCTGAGCGGCGCGACGGCGATTCCGCTGACGAGCGAACTGGACTGGCTCGTTCATTTCACCGGGGCGAAACAGTTGGTTGAAACTCGCGCTTCGACAGCCGCGCCGGCTTGGGCCATCTGGCTCGTCAAAGTTCAATCAACTCTCCGGGAAACCAGCATCCAGCATCCGATTCTCTTTTACGGCACGGACTGGCTGGCGTTCGGCCATTTCGTCATCGCGATTGTTTTTGTTGGCGCGTTACGCGATCCCGTGCGCAATCGCTGGCTGTTCGACTTCGGCCTCATCGCCTGCGTGCTGGTGATTCCTTACGCGCTCATCTTCGGCGCGGTGCGCGAGATTCCGTTCTGGTGGCGGCTGATTGATTGTTCGTTCGGCGTGATTGGCTTCGTGCCGCTCTGGTTCTGCCGGAAGTGGGCGCGGGAACTGGAGCGGCTTGTTTCACCGGCAAAAGTTGGTTAGTTTGCCGACGTGATCTACGACGCGTCACTCGACGAGTTGCTCCAGAAAGTTTGGGACGGCCAGCGCATCAATCAGGCCGAGGCGCTCCGACTTTACTCGCTGCCGCTCGAAGAACTCGGCGCGCTGGCGGATCGGCGGCGACAACTGGCGAAGGCCAAAGCCTACGGCGGACGAGGCAACGAGATCGTGACCTACAACGTTGACCGCAACGTCAACTACACGAACGTCTGCAACGTCTATTGCAAATTCTGCGCGTTCTATCGCACCGAGAAGGACGACGATTCCTACGTCATCACGCTCGACGAGATGGACCGGAAGATCGAGGAGACGCTCGCGCTCGGCGGGACGCAGATTCTCATGCAGGGCGGGCATCATCCCAAGCTGACGAAGCAGTGGTATCTCGATTTGCTCGCGCACATCAAAGCGAAGTTTCCACAGGTGAACATTCACGGCTTCAGCCCGAGCGAGTTCATCCATTTCCGCGAAGTGTTCAACGAGCCGCTGGAGAAGATCATTTCCGATTTCAAGATGGCGGGCCTTGGCTCCATTCCCGGCGGTGGTGGAGAAATTCTCGTGGACCGCGTGCGCCAACGCATCGCGCCGCTCAAGGCGATGAGCAACGACTGGCTGGAAGTCATGGACGTGGCGCATCGGCTCGGACTTTTTTCCAGCGCGACGATGATGTTCGGCCACGTGGAGACGCCCGAGGATCGCATTGAGCATTTGGAACGACTGCGCCAACAACAAGACAAGTCGCTCGGTTATTCCAAAGCGCCCCTCACCCCGTCCTTCTCCCCATCGGATGGGGAGAGGGTGTCCGCAGGACGGGTGAGGGGAAATTCGACCGGCCACTTCACCGCCTTCATCTGCTGGACGTTTCAGGCCGAGCACACGAAGCTCCGCGCGCCTACGGTCGGCGCGCACGAATATCTCCGCACCCAGGCGCTGGGCCGCATCTACCTCGACAACTTCGAGAACATCCAAAGCTCGTGGGTCACGCAGGGACTGGAGATTGGCCAGGTCGCGCTCAAGTTCGGCGCGAACGATCTCGGCAGCATCATGATCGAGGAGAACGTCGTCTCACAGGCTGGCACGACCTTCCGTATGACGGTCGCCGACATGCAGCGGCTCATCAAAGACCTCGGCTACGAACCGCACCAGCGGAACAACTGGTATCAGTTGGTGAATTGAATCAGGCGTGCGCGCTCTGCGTCCGATTGGCGGTTATAAATGAGTTCTACGAGAAAACGCCTCGCGCTTGGAGTGGCGGCTACGATCACGGTGATCATTCTGATCGCGGCGTTCTTTTCTTCACAAGACCCCGACCCGCTTTATCAGGGCAAAAAACTCAGTCAATGGATGGATGACTTCGCCGCGCGAAAGCCGTCGCAATTTAACGAAGCTGTCCGCGAAATCGGGACCAACTCCCTGCCTCGTGTCGTTCATAACCTGGCCAAGAACGATTCTGAAATACACCTCCGATATCGCGTGTTATGGGAGAAAACGCCCGCTAAAATTCAGAAATATTTGCCGGCTCCGCGACCGCTGCTTCAGCCCGTCCACGGCGCAAATGTATTCCATTACATCGGCACGAACTCTCTCCCTTGCGCCATTGCTCTGCTGCAACACCCAAGTTCCACGGTGAGACAATCAGCCGCTTGGGGCATTTGCACCTTACGCCGGCAATCGGAGGCGGCGAATCAAGCAATACCCGCCTTGACCATTGCGTTGGCTGACAGTGAAAAGCAGGTCCGTTTTTATGCATTGCTGGCTTTCAAGGAGATGGGCGCGGCCGCATCGAATGCGGTTCCGGCCATCACCAAAATTTTGGCAGGCACTCCCCAGCCCGGCGGATCGGATTTCTATTTACGCGCCGCTGCCGCGTCAGCTCTGGGAAAAATAGGGCCGGCAGCGGAGAGTTCGTTGCCTGCGCTCAAATCGGCGCTGCAATCGCCCAATTCCTATCTGTGCGGTCAGGCGGCCGTGGCCATCTGGCGTGTCAGCGGGGACGTGGACACTGCGCTACCGGCGTTGCTTCAAGTGATGCCCGCCGAGAGCGAACACTCCAAGTGGGATTGGATCATCGCCGTCGGTGAAATGGGGCCGCGAGCAAAGGCTGCATTGCCACAATTGAAGCGCGAACTGGCGGCGGACAAACAGGTGTGGGTGCTGGAGTACGTGACCAACGCTCTGCGCCGGATTGATCCGGAGTATTTCCCGAACAAGCCTGAGCCAGAACGGTCGTCAGGCGCGAGTGGCGGGAATTAGTGATGACTCCCGAACACGCTCTCCAGAATTACTTCCTTGGTTTTCCAGATCAGCGCCATGGTCAGCGCGAGCGGCAGCAGCACCATGAACACCAGCAGCCACAGACTGCTTCGTTCGAGAACCATTAACAACGGAACCACCGAGAGCGGCATATTCGGCATCCGGGTGAGGAACAGGAACACCGCCGCCAGGAAGCCGAGCGCGATGAGCAAGCCGCGGTTCAGCGCGGTGAATTGCCGCGTCTCGTGGCGCAAGGTTTCATCCGGCAGCATCGCGCCGAGCCGTTCCAGCACGAGATTTAGATTCAGCAGGAACAATCCGCCGCTGACCGCCAGCACCACGACGGCCCACCAGAAGAAGGATTGTTCCGGCGCCCGTCCCCACCAATACAGGAACGGCGACAGGCCCAGATTGACGAGCGCCACGAGCCGCGCGCGATCCAGCGCCAGCCGCCACGGGCGTTCCTGTTTTTGGAAATGGCCCATGATGCCGAGGCCGTAGATGAGCAGCCCGAAAGAAAAAATGGCGGGGACGATGGAAAAAAATCCCAGCGCATCGGCGCGCGTCGCATGGATGGAGAGCAGCAGCGCCAACGGCAATCCCCAGAACAACGCGGAAAGTCCGCGCGCCAACTGGCCCAGTGAGCGAAGCAGTTCGGGGTTTGGCGGCGCGTCAGACATGGTTCTTGAACACGAGGATGGAGGATAGAGGATGGAGGATGGCAGAGCAACGCAGGCGGAATCTTTCCATCCTCCATTCTCCATTCTCAATCCTCATGAGCGGAGGATTCAGAAACTCAGATACGTGTACGCCTTCAACCCGCGCTCGTAATCATCGAGCAGGCGCATCGCTTCGCTCGGCTTCATGCGGTCGGATTTGATGGCCTCGTCCATCTGCGCCTTCATCTGGCGCTTGAGTTCGTTCTCGTCGTATTGCACGGCGGCGAGACACTGAACGATGGTCGAGCCTTCGATGATTTCCTCGATGTAGTAACCCGCCGGCTCGTCGGGATCGAGGAACACGTGGACTTCATTCACGCGGCCAAAAAGGTTGTGTAGGTCGCCCATGATGTCCTGATACGCGCCCATCAGGAAAAAACCGATGTGGTACGGCTCGACCAGGCCGCTGCCGTTTTTGCGGACGAGCGCGTGGACCGGCAACGTGTCTTTCACGTCGCGCAGGTCAATGAACTTGTTGATCTGCCCGTCGGAATCGCACGTGATGTCCACCAGCGTCGCCTCGCGCGTGGGACGTTCGTCGAGGCGGTTGATCGGCATGATCGGAAACAAATGGC
>SCTL01000737.1 GCA_004297495.1 Verrucomicrobiota bacterium | reverse complement strand
GTGCAGTAATTCCATTTGGTTCGCCAGCTCTATCTGGTTTTCTAGCTTTTCGCTCGGCGAAGCGATGATCACCATCGCAAGACGGCGAGTTTTCAAATCCCAATCTTCTTTCCATGCTGGCGGTTCCCATAAAACGGCAACCGCGTTGTACCAAGCGTAAGGCGGGATAAATATCGTTGCCACCCCATGACCTGCGCTTTTGTGAAAACCTCTGGTGATTCCAACGATCTCGGCAGTGACGAAAAGAGCAAAAACAAAAAATCCCCAAGCTGCACTTGCGAGGTCCTTAATTTTCGGATTCATAAGTCATTAGGATTGTTGTCCACCTGTATACTGATCTCTCTCATCGGAATCGGACGCTAATTACGAGATTGTGTCAAATTGTTTTCATTGTTCCGCAAACCCTGAGTAGTACCGACAAAACGAATCCAGCTTCCCATCCGGCCGGATGACGTGCGTGCAGCAGCGGTCAATGCGGTCTTCGTCCCACGTCGCCGCGTCCATGAACGGCTTGATGAACAGCCGGAACGTGTGCGACTCGTCCAGCTCAAACTTCTTCAGTAACTCACCGAGCGGTTCGGATTCGCAGCCGCACTTCATCAGGTCCTCCAGTTTGTAACGGACTTTTGTGCCGAGAAAATCCTGCACGTTTCGGAAATCAATGAAGTCGCTCACGGAACGAATCCGCCCGCCAACTTTCAAGAGATAGCCGATGGTGGCGCAATTCGGATCGCCGCACGGCAGCGGCGTGAAATCCTCGAAGCGCAATTGCCCGCGCGATTGCCCGACGGCGGCGAGGATGATGTCGGCGGTGTTCAATCTCGCGCTGGTAGGGACGCGTTCCACCGCGTCCCCATTCTTTCCTGAAGAAGTTTGGGACGCGGTGGAACGCGTCCCTACCGGAATTCTTCCGCTTCCAAACATCGGTTGAAAAGAAATCCCGCGCACGTTCGGCCAGCGCAGGCCGAAGTCAATCGCGTCCCAAAGATTCGGCAGATTCTCCGGCGTTACGGTCATGGCGAGCGTGACGGGCAATTTCATTTCGCGACCGCGTTCGAGGCAACGTTCGCGTGTGGCGCGCAAATCCGCACCGCGCAAGAAATATTGCCCCGCTTCCTGCGTGCCATCGAACTGGAGATAAAGCTGGAACTTGCCGTAGCGAAATGTCGTGGCGAGTTCGTCGGCGAACGCGTCGTCGTGCGCGAGGCGGACGCCGTTGGTGTTGAGCAGCACGTAATCAATGCCCGGATTCGCGTGCAGCCAGCGGAGCAGTTCGAAGAATTGCGGGTGCAACGTCGGCTCGCCACCGGAGAGTTGAAGGATTTCGATTTTGCCTTTGCGATCAATCACGCCTTGGATGCGGCGTTGCAAATCGGTCAGCGGCACGGCGTCAATTTTTTGTCCCGTGCCGAGCGGCGAATCCGCATAACAAGTCGGGCAACTCAAGTTGCAGGAATTGACGATCTCGATCAGCGCGAGGCAGGTGGAAAGTTTTTCCATCACACCGATGGCGTCACCGGGTTCGGCATTGCGCCCGAGCGTGCCGGCGGGCAAACCGTTCGAGGCGCAACAAGCGAGACCCCTCACCCCGTCCCTCTCCCCATCGGATGGGGAGAGGGTGGCGAAGCCGGGTGAGGGGCCACTGCAACAAGAATTCTCCGCCTTGCCTTTCGCGAGCCAGTAGAAGCGCGCGTCCGAGGCGATGCACACGCTCGCCTCGCCGTGTTCGGCACAGGTGCGCTTGAGCAAAACTTTCGCGGGAATTCCGCCCGTGCGCCAGACTTCCGCCGGACACGGCGCGTGACAGACCGGACAGCGCGACGTGGTGCGCTTGAGCAATTCGTCGGCAACTTGGAAACTGGGGAGTGCGGGCAACGTGGGCATATCAGCGGAAACTCATTTGATAGCCACTCGCCAGACAACCGAAGCAATTCAGCCCGATGCAAACGATGACCATGACGATGGCAAGGCCGACAATCAGAACGCTTTTCTGCCCGGTGGTCTTTCCGAATCGCAGCCCGAGCATGATGCCGCAAATGATTCCAGCAACACCTCCTCCGATGAGTGCAATCATCGGCGACAGACCGCCGTTCGGCTTGTCCAGCGCGCCGGCGATGCAGCTCAAAATCACCGGTGCGAGCAGCACGGCGAAAAAGACGAGCCAGTTGGTTTCTGCCGTTGGCGGCGGCGGAGCCGTCTCCGGCGATGTTTGATTTTGCGATTCGTTTTCCATAATCAGCGGCACCCGGCGGTGCATCCAATAAACAACACACCCAGCCCGATGACCGGCAGGGAAACAATCAGGATGAGCAGCCTCAAAACCCGATCCGACGAGGTATCCGGTCTTTCACCAGTGATGGTGGTATAATGTTTGACCCAGTCTTTCTCTGTCCACGGCTCCAGCGTCGGCACGCGCGAGCGGAATTTTTGTTTGGGCACCGGCAGCGAGGCCACAAGCACTAAATTCGGATGCGCCGCACACGCCTCGCTCAGGATCGGCACGACCATCGTTCCGCCGCACGACGGGCAAACGATCACCATGTCCGCATACGTCACCTCGCAGGCGATGTGCTGGTTGCAGGTCGGACAGGCGAACTTGATTTCACTCATGGCGCTGACGCCGGAGGCTGGCTGGAACTGGCCGGCGTTTTGATCAGTCGCGGCTGGCGCGGATAGAGCGCGAGATACGCGATGGAAATCAACGCCGCGATGACGATGCCGAGTCCGGCCTGTTGCAGCGTCACGACGCCGCGCACCAGATAAACAAGGCCGAGCACGCACTCGAGCACGCCGCGCGCGATGCCCACCTGCACCCACACCACGTGCCGGACCGGATTCGTCGCGGCGACGACGTAGCCGAAGCCCAGCGTCGCGAACACGCAGCCCCACAGCCCGATCATGTAGCCGACCGCCGGCGGCAAATCCTGAAAATGAAACGCGCGTTCGACTTGTGACGGCGCGAAGATGAGCAGCGCGCCCAGCAGGAACAACACGGCGGCATCCAGAATCAACAGCGCGCGCAGGAGAGATAGTTTCATAGTTTTAGTTTCCGTTGCTGAATCCCGTTTCCCGATCAGAACCGGCCTAACGACATGGCGCAGCCGACGAAGATCACCGCCGCCGCCACGCCGACGATGGCCACGGCAGCGACCACCACCCACAGGATCGCGCGGGCGATGCTCATCATCGTGTCCGCCGCGCCCGAGTCGTCCTTCACCACGCGACCGTCGGCGCGGCTGAAACTCGCGCCACACGCGGGACAGGTGGAGATGAACGCGGATTGGACGAACACCACTTGCTGGTGGCACTGCGGGCAAACTGATTTTTGCTCGTTCATGATCGCTGGTGGGAACGTCGAGGGATTCAACCATAGCGTTGGGAATTCCGCACCTTAAAAAAATCCCGCGCTCAGAATTTGCACGTGAGCGTCGCCAGAAATGAATGGGTCAAATTCCCGTCCGCTTCAAAGCCGTTGCCGAAGTCGCGCCGCGTCGTGCCGAGCAGTTTGTAGGCGAGGCCCAGCTCCCAGTTTTTTCCGAGTTCGTAATTCGTACCGATCGCCACTTGATAGCCGAGCGTCAGGTCGGAGGAATAATTGAACTGATCCTGATAAAACCAGGTGGCCACTCCGCCGACGCCCGCGCTCACGTAGGCTTGAAAGTAACCCTGCGGCGGCAGGCGGTAAGTCACGTCAAACAAGAGCGGAAACTCATAGAAGTCCAGGCTGCCTCCCAGACTGCTGATGGGAACTCCGCCGAGGCTGTTCACGGGATTGAAGATGATGCCGGTCTCGAGGCCGATGCTCCAAAATTCATCGAGCGGGTATTCCGCAGCCAGATCAAACCGCAAACCCGGCGCGAACTCGGCCTTCGCGCTGGTGCCGCCGAGCGTGTCGCGGATGGTGACGGGTTGCTGCAAGGCCAGACCGGTGTCAAAACTGACGCATGATTGATCCCGGCAAGCTTCCGCCCGCAGGCTTGCGCAAAACAACGGCGTGACGACAGTGACAGCGAGAATGCGTTTGATCGTGTTCATAAGATTCCTGTTGTTTGAGTTGGTTCCGCTTTCAATTCACCTCTGCGCGCAGCGTCCGTCTTCGTCTCAAAGGACTACGCGCCACTCACGGCCCAAAATGTTCCTTCGGCTCGAAGAACCGGTGTTCCTCTTCATACCGCTCGCGGTTGCGCTGGTTGATTTCCTGGGGCGACATTTCGCCGGAACGGAAATAAGTCGCGCAGCCGTCGCCACCGAGCACCAGCGCCCCGCAGATCGCGAGACCTTTCAGAATCCAGACGACGCGCTTCACACATTCCTTCCCGCTCAGGTTACTCGCTTACTCGTCGTTTCGTTACGTGTTCGCCGTCCAGCTCATAACGCCAGCCCGCTTCGACGGTGATCGTGTTCGTCACGTAACTGATCCGCCGCGACTCGGCGTTGAGCACGACGGGTTGCATCCCGCCCAGCGGATTCTGCCCGGAAACCGACATCTGGCCGGACTGCGAAACATCCAATGTGGCCGGCGGCGTGGGTATTATTGCCGCACCAACGACAA
>SCTL01000736.1 GCA_004297495.1 Verrucomicrobiota bacterium | reverse complement strand
GTTAAAAGGGCCAACTTTCATGAACGCCTTTCTGGCAAAAGGCCGGATGCAACCACTGCTGGAAGCCATCCCCGTTCGGGTCATCATGAAGGACACCACGGCCCTGCTGGGGGCGGCCCGGGTCGCAGTTCAAGTCTGGAGATGAAAGTTCAGCCGGTTCTGCTCTCGCGGCCTGCCACGTCCGGCTGTCAGGATCAAAGCTTTGGTTCCGAAGTCTCCTTCCGAAACCATTGGAGCGCGTACAGAATCATTTCCGTGGAATTTTTGAATTTCAACTTCTCCTTGATCCGGTTTTTGAACGAGCTGATGGTCGGCAGGGCTACATTCATTTCCTGGGCAATTTCCCGGGTGCCCTTGCCCTGACCCAGCATTCGGAAGACCTCCAGTTCACGGTCGCTGAGTTCCTCCAACGGCGATGGAACGGCTTCGGGTTCGCCTTTGACAAAGCGGGAGACTAACATGGTGGCCATTTTTTCGCTCATGTGCACGTTGCCAGCCAGGACTCTGCGGATGGCGGTGATTACCGTGGCAGCCGGTTCACTCTTCATGACATAGCCCATGGCTCCAGCGCGGAGGGCGCGGTCTCCATAGAGCGAGTCCGCGTGCATGGAAACCACCAGCACCGGCAGGTCTTCGTAGTCGCGCTTGAGGGCCTTGATCAAATCAATGCCGCTGGTGTTATCGAGTGAAATATCCACAATTACCAAGTCGGGCTGGGCGTCCTTCATGGCTTGCAGTCCAGTGGTCGCGTCGGGCGCGTCGCCGCACACGGTCAAATCGGACTCCAAATCAATCAAGCGCCGCAATCCGTCCCGGAACATGGCGTGGTCGTCCACAATAAAAATACGCCGCTTTTCAAGATTGGCTTCCCCGGCGGAATCTTTCGGACCTTGCGGAATACTCATGGGTGCAGTCTTAACTTTTGGTTGTGTCTTGGTTTATGTTTGCCTGGTTGGGGGCGGCGCTTTGCAGACGATACCGGCATGTGATCAGCGTGCCTTGCCCCGGCTGGGTAATCAATTTCAATACCGCGCTGATCGCCCGCGCGCGATAACGCATGATGCCGATCCCCATTCCGGCCCGGTCATGATCCGCCGATTGAAACCCGACTCCGTCATCTTGCACTGACAATATCAAGTCGTCATTTTCCTTCACCAAGCGGACGGAAATGACTTTGGCCTGGCTGTGCTTGGCCGCGTTCAGAATGGCTTCCTGGGCGATAAAGTGCAAGTGCATCGCCACGTCGTTCTGCAAGGTGGGCAGGGTGTCGCTGGAAGAAAAATTGCATTCGACATTGTAGAGCTTGCCGATGCCAGCCGTGAGTTCTTCTACCGCTGCCACCAAGCCCGCTTCCTCCAGCCGGACGGGGAACAGCCCGTGGGCCACGGTGCGTGTTTGCACCAGCGATTCGTTGATCAAATTGCTGATTTCGCCGGCTTCCGCAGAATCGGTCGTGTTTTTATCTTTCAGGTGTCGCGCCAGGATATGCGCCCGGTAGGCGATGGCCGCCAGTTGCTGGCAAACACCGTCGTGAAGATCGTGTCCCAGGCGTTGTTGTTCCCGGTTGGAAATTTCCAGAATTTCCTTTTCCATGCGCTTGCGCGCGGTCACGTCCCGCGCGACGCCCTCCACTTCAATGGGCCGGCCCGCTTGCTCCACCAATCGTGAACTCACTTCCAGTTTCAATCGTTGTCCGGTCACACAGATGAAATCCCAATCCGCCGCGTGCGTCTCCGCGCCCGAGGTCACTTGTTTTAACCATTCGCGGGCGGCGGGCCGCTCGTCTTCGGCAATCAAATCCACCAGTTCCTTCGTGGCAATCTCATCGCGCGACCGTTGCAACAGCCGTTCCCCGGCCTTGTTGATGGAGGTCATCCGCCCGTTGAGGTCATGGGTAAACACCATGTCGTTGGCATTTTCAAACAAGTCCAGGTAACGCTCCTTGAGGGCGGCCTCCACCTGCAGTTTCTCTTCAATGATCTGGGTCTGTTGATGCACCCGCCGCCGCAGCAACACCACCCAGCCAAATGCGGTTAGCAAAATCGCGCCGAGGATGCCCATGGCCCATAGCAGTCTCGTCAATGTCCACCAGGGCGGGCGGGCCAGAACGATCACATCGGCGGGAGACCGCAGTTGCAGGCGGAACGACGACGCCCGCCAGTCCTTCCAGGAGTTCCATTCGGCCCCGAGGTCATCAATTACGCATACGCCAGTCACCGCCAGCTTGCTGCCGTTCTGAATCGGTCCGAAATCCGTGCCCGGGCCCAATGACCGCATGTGGGCATGAAAAACAAAACCTTGGGCCTGCAAAACCAGGAACGGCTCCGCGCTGTGCTTCGCCTGATCGAGCAAGGTCGCTTCGATTTGCACCAGCCGACAATCGTGCATCCCGGTCAACGCCTCGTCCGGAGTGATCTGGTCGGGCTTCAAGGACGAACCGCGTTGCAGCCAGCGATAAGTGCTGTTCTCCAATTTGGGAGCGTATTCTCCCTTGGCTGGAAATCCCAGGACTTCGACCCAATCGCCAATGGCCACCTGATTCGTCTGCCGGGTTTCCACACACAATCCACCCGTCTCGTCCTGAATATACATCTTATCGGCGTGACGCAGAGTGACCATGCCGGTGGTTCTGACGCGGTGTCCATACGATCTGCCCACCGTGAATTGCATCACGCTTTTGATGGGCTGTTGGGGAATTGCCAGCGAGTCGGGGGCGGAATCCTTAATCACCAAATATTCCGGGAGAGGAACCAGCAAACCGATGTCGAAGAGTTGGCGTCGGGAATTGAAATGCGTGATACAGACGCCTTTGGCTCGCACGACGCTGTCCACCAACTGTTCGCTGAGCGCCACCGGCAACTGCGGCGCGTGCAACGTCAATCGGCCCTGTCCCGTGGCCAGTTCAATGGTGTAATCGGATGTTTTCGGATCAAAACGCACGGCACGGATGATGCCGCTAACCTCCACGAACTGGCTGTCTTCCTGGCCGCTCTCCAATTCCTCGAACGATACGGGTTTCGCCTCGGGCAGTTTCCCTTCCCCCAGAATGCGAATGCGCTGCGAGGCAATCACCGGCGCAAATGCGCCCGCGCCCGTTACGCCTTCGATTTCCACCAACTGGCCCGGTCGCAACGGGGGATTGTTCGTGAAACCATCCACAAAAAAATAGATGCCGGCAGTTTCATCCTGAATGAAGCGGAACGCATGGGTCGGCACCCGGTCGTCGAAGTAAGTGACCACGCCGCGCAACCGAACCGGATATTGAAGGTCGGCCTGCTGGCTGGAAAGACGCCGGACTCGTTCAACCGTGCGCAACACTTCCAGCGGGGCGGTGTCCGCCGCCCGCAGCGGGCCCAGGGCGGAAAGGAGCAGAATCAACAATATCGCCTGCCATGCCGCCGTAAGTGCTCTAACGGTTCTCGACTGATCGGCGATGAATTTCAAGAGTTGAAAGCGCAACAGTGTTTATCCACTCAGGGTGTTACCATGTTCAAAAAATACCAACCCCGCCGGGATTGCGCAAGGCGAGCGGCGGTAACTTATCATGCCAATCCAGCCCAAGTTACGTTTGGTATTGAAACGCCACTGTCTCCAATTGGGGACACTAGCTCGTTGCTGATCCCCGCCTCCCAAACCGAACCAATTGGTTTCATCTTCAGACTCAAGATATGGAAAGCACCTGTGTGCACCTGGCTGGATTACTGATTCCAAGGCATTTTGACCCCCAATCCTGCTTTTCCTCCACCGGCACTTCCCGAGACACCCAATTTCGTACGTACGGGCTCCTGGAGACGTTTTTATCGATCGGGTGCCACTGAGTACCCGACTCGGCCTCCGGCTCCGTATAAGTCAAAGGGCGAAGAAATCGAGGATGGCAGCCGAAGAACATAAGATACGAGCCAGTCTCACCCCAAATCAACGCGACCCAGGCAGATTTAACAGATCAGCCCTCACCAACAACGGAATAGGCAGCGGCATCGGGTTCATTCTGACTTAATTTCTCGCGGCTTCAGTGGCAGAGAGTATGGCGAGGCCCTTCCGTGCTGTTGTTCCATAGAATTGTGTGTTGTTGGAGCTTGGTTTCCAGCGCTGAATACACGTGAAGGTGTAAGTCTTGAATAGCGGTTATGAACGAAGGAGAGGCCGCCTTGTTAAATTATGGTGAGGCAGGCTTTTTTATAGTGAAGCGCAAATCCAGTGCGTGCTTTACCTGGCGAAATACGTACAACAAGAAAGGCACAACACCCCTAGAGAGCGTTGCGCCTTTAGATGTTGTTGAACTAAAAACTACTTCTTTCCAGCTTTCCTCTTAGCCCAAGCCGCCTTCAATTTGGCGGACAATTTGGCTTTGGCTGCCTTACTCATCTTCCGTTTCTTCCTGCGACCGTCTGTGGGTGCTGGAGCGGAGGTTGTAGCAGCCGTGCCCAGGAGTTTGGAGAGGTCCTTTTGAAGCGAGGCAATTCTCTCTTTGATCGAGGCTGCCTTGCGGAGTTGAGCCGGTGAGAGGTCAGTTAGTGAGTTAGTCATGGCGGCTATTTAAGTATTGGATTCGTGCTGTGTCAAATGTTTGTGTGGCTGAGTTAGTCTTCGGTCGCGCGTTCCAGTTCACCAATTTATACCCGGCGCAAAACACTTCTCAATCATTGTCGGTGTCCAAGACGACCGCTACCATCGGACGAAACCATTAACCAGAATCCATCATCATGAATTCAATCTCTGGAAAGAAAGCCATCGTCACGGGCGGAGGGAGCGGGGTGGGACGGGCCATTGCAGAAGCACTCGTATTGGAAGGCGCGGATGTTGTTATTGCCTCGCGTCGCAAGGATTTACTTAACCAAACAGCCGAGGAATTGAACCCGCTTGGAAAAGGCAGAGTTTATCCGGTGGTTTGTGATGTCAGAAATTCGGCGGAGGTCAAAAGCGCCGTGGCGTCTGCTTTGAAACAGTTGGGGCGGGTGGACATTCTGGTGAATAACTCAGGTCTCGGTGTGCAATCAAAAATCGCCGACTGTTCCGAGGAAGATTGGGATCTGGTGTTGGAAACGAATTTGAAAGGGGCATTTCTGATGACGAAGGAAGTGTTGCCGGCGATGATCCGGCAGAAGAGTGGCTTCATCATTAACATCGCCTCACAAGCAGCCAAACACGGCTATTCCAAGGCAGGACCATACTGCGCCTCAAAATTCGGACTCCTGGGTTTGGGTGAAGCCTTGCAAGAGGAGGTGCGAGAACATGGCATCCGGGTACATAGTCTTTGCCCGGCGTTGATTCAGGTTCCAAAGCCGGTCAACGAAGCTGAAATTCAGGAGGGCGTCTTGCAGGTGGGTGACATAGCCTCGGCGATCATGTTCCTTCTGAAGCAGCCGGACCGAGTGAAGTTTGAAAACATCGGGTTGTATCATCTGTGAGCGACTTCCTCAAATCCCCCGCCTGCCTTACGAACGAGCCAGCAGATACCCAAAAGTCCGGTCGTCGTAGCTGTCCCCTTTTTGGGGACATGAAATGCGAGGACCGGCTGGTGATTCGTCCAGTCCGTTTTGATCCCGACTGCATTATCCGTTCAACCGCTCTTTGCCCACGAGTTGCTGCCACCCAAAGATTGCCCGTGCTGTGCATCCTGTTGATGCATGGTGTATGGGCGGCTCCTTTGCTGGGTAACGTCGTGCAATTGGAGTCGCCCAGTTCTTTTCCAGGATTCTTAGGAATTGCCTTAGCGGCTGGACGGCACTTTCGGAGACGCTCAACTCCGATCAGTTTTGGTTTCCTCACCCTCACCCTTCAGCAAGAGATCCGCGACCTTCCTGCTGCCCACGATGAAGCAAATTCCAATGGCTGCAAGGAGACCGCCGGTGAAGAAGTTGGACCACAGGAAATATCCACTTCCAGTTCTCCCGGTGCTGGCAATGATGTTCAGGATGCCGGTGACGATATGCATCAGGCTCTGCACACATAAGGAGAGCCCGAGAATCTTGATGAGGACG
>SCTL01000735.1 GCA_004297495.1 Verrucomicrobiota bacterium | reverse complement strand
CGCGGCTTCGAACGCGTTCGTGCCGCGGACGCGTTGAAGTGGAAGATCGCGCTCGCTTCCGAGACCTGCACCATCGCCTCCGGCCCGAACGCGTTCGCCAACCTGCTCGACATGACCATCTTCGTCACCGTCACGCGCCTGGCGCTGGAGGAACATTGGCAGCCCAAAGTTTTCGGCGATTCCGCCCAGCCGATGATCGAGAGTTGCCGGAACTCGGAGGCGGAAATCTGGCGGTTCGCCGGCACGGTGCTCTCACCGGAACAATTAGCGGAATTGCACAAAGCCATCGAAGCCTGGCATCGCCAGAATCCGCAGCCCGAAAGCGTGCTCGCGGCGCGCGCGCTGAGTTTCGCTTCGAGCGTTGCCGAGTCCAACAAAGGCGACGCGGCCAAACCCGGCAGCGTGTTCGGTCTGCTCGGCGTTGACCCGCTCGCCGGCATGGACCCCGCCGTGCGCGAGATCGCCCAAACCCGGATGTTCGCCGAGCGCGCGCTTTACGTGACGCAAAAATCGCCGACGATCCTGCGCTGGCAGATGGAACTCATGAGTGTGAACACCGTCGCGATGCCCGCCGTGCAGCAATTGGTCTCGAACGCAACACAGATCACCACGTCGGTGGATACGTTCGCCCACGTCGCGGATCAATTGCCCAAGCTCGTGAACGACCAGCGCGAGGCCGCCATCAAGCAAGTGTTCGACGGCGTGGCCAGCGAGCGAACCAATCTCGTCGCCCAGCTCGGCTCGGACGAAATGAAATTGCGTCCCACGCTGGCGGAATTGCGCCAGACCGTGGAGGCCACGACTGAACTGGTGAAATCGCTCGACAAATTCATGGCGCGCTTTCCCGCGGACACGAATCCGCCGCCGCCCGCCGCCAACACCAACGCCCGTCCCTTCGACATTCTCGACTACGCCGCCACGGCGAAGGAAGTGACGCTGACGATCAAGGAGTTGAACGCCACCATCACGTCGCTCGACAAGGCCGTGCCGCAGATTCAAAAGGCGGGCGAGACCTTGGAGAAAACTGGAGACCGCCTGCTCCGCCGCTTCTTTTTCGTGGCTCTGGGTCTGGTGGCTTTCTTCCTGGCGGGAGCGTTGATTGCGGCGCTGATTTATCGGCGAGTCGTTGGCAAAACATCGTCGCGCTAGGACACTTCGACGACCCGCGCAGAAATACGCCAGAGCAGGTGCGAGCGGTGTTCAACGGATTGCGTGGCTCGGAACCGGCGAATGGGAGACTGACCCGGGTGTTTCGACTCAGATTCAAATCACAAAGTCCGCGCCGCTCATGGGTTCGTGTTCGAGCTTGCGCGCACGCTCGGCGAGGTCGGCCAGTGAAGTGTGCTCCATGTGCGCCACGATGCTGTCGCGGACTTCTTTCATCACGTCGCGGATGGGGCAGCGCGTTTCGTCGGGGCAGGAACATTTCTCGTAAAACTTTTCGCTGACACAACTCACCGGCGCGAGCGGGCCTTCAACGTGCCGGATGATTTCTGCGAGGGTGATGTGTTGCGGCGCGCGGCGCAACCGGTACCCGCCGGCGACGCCCCGTTTGCTTTCGACAAGCCGCGCGGATTTGAGGTCGTTGAGAATCTGTTCCAGGAATCGCTTCGGGATGTTTTGCTTGCGGGAGATTTCCTGGATGCGGACGACCGAGTCATCCTCTTGATAGTCGCGCGCAAGCACCAGCAAAGCCCGCAGGGCGTATTCGCCTCGCACGGAAAGTTTCATGGGCAGAATCAACCAATCTCGACTCGTAAAGTAAAGATTGAATTTATAGATCGAAATCAGGGCTGAACTGTTGCCTAGAGTAAACTCATAAACACTATTGACATAGTAGAGATTAAGTCTAGTCTCGTTGCCGGTAGATGAATTGGCGTAAGAATGACTTTGAGAATCTGAGCGTTAGAACAACGGCGAACGAACAGGAATAAAAATGAACTTGAAACGAAAACTGGCCGGACTGGCGGTCGCTGCGGTTGTCGCTCTCGCTGCCCCGGCGTTTGCGGATGACGCCGCCGAAATCAAAGCCTTGCGCGAACAGATCGAAGCGCTGGATCAGAAAGTGCGCGCGTTGGAGCGGAAGCGGGAACTGGAAGTCGAAGAAGCGACGGTCAAGTCGAAGAACGCGCCGCAAATTTCCATCGGGCAAAATGGTTTTGCGCTTCGATCAGCGGACACGAATTTTGTGATTCGCTTCCGGGGACTCGTGCAACTCGATTCGCGCACATTCATCAATGACAATCCCAGTTCGCTGGGCAACGACGGCTTCTTCCTGCGCCGCGCGCGGCTCATTTTCGAGGGCACCGTGTTCCGGGATTTTGATTTCGCGCTGGTGCCTGAATTCGGCGGCATCGGAACGCCCTCCATCCTCGATGCCTACTTGAGTTATCGCTACGCACCGGAACTGCAATTGCGGGCGGGCAAGTTCAAGCAGCCCGTCGGTCTGGAACGGTTGCAATCGGACAACTGGACTTTTTTCGTCGAACGTGGTTTTCCCTCGCAGTTGACGGCGGACCGGGATTTGGGGTTGATGCTGCACGGCGACGTGGGCGACGGGTTGCTGACTTACGCTGCCGGCGTGTTCAATGGCATTGGCGACAATCGCAGCGCTGGCGGATTGATTCTCGACGACCAGAAGCATTTCGCCGGACGCGTGTTCGTTCAACCTTTCCTGCATGGCGACGTGAAGGCACTGCGCGGACTCGGCGTTGGCATTGGCGGAAGTTTCGGCAACGCGAAGACCGCCGCGGGCTTGCCGGCGAACGGCGGTTACCTCTCCGACGCCTTGCAGCCGTGGTTCAGCTACCTGTCGGGAACCGGCACGAACGCAAACGTCACAGCCTACGGACAGCAATGGCGCATCGCGCCGCAAGCGAGTTGGTATTTCGGTCCATTCGGTTTGATCGGCGAATACACGATCTCGTCACAGGAACTGCGGCGCACCGAAGGGCCGACGGCGGCGCCGACGGTGGATTTGCGCTCCGTGAAGAACACCGCGTGGCAAGTGGCGGCTGGTTGGGTGCTGACCGGCGAAGATTCCTCCCCCAAGGGAGTGACGCCACGCAGAAATTTCGACCCGCGCAGCGGCGCGTGGGGCGCGTGGGAACTGGTCGCGCGTTACGGTGTGCTGGATGTTGATGACGCGGTGTTCGCGGGGGCGCGACCGTTTGCCAATCCAGCGAACTCGGCGTCGAAAGATACTGGCTGGGGCGTCGGCTTGAACTGGTATCTCAACAGAAACCTGCGTGCCTCGCTGGATTATTTTCACGATGAATTCGAGGGGGGCAAGACGGGCACGAATCCCGTCACGAAACAGAATGAAAACGCGTTGGTGTCCCGGATTCAACTCGCGTTTTGATTCGATGCGTCAGCAAACCATTACCACTATGAAAACGAAATTTACTTCCAAATTCTCTGCGGCATTGGTCACCCTTGTTGGGTTCGTCGCAGTTTGCAGCGCGAAGGAAATCAAATTGGTCAACGTCTCCTACGATCCGACGCGCGAACTTTACAACGACTACAACGCCGCCTTCGTGAAGTATTGGAAGGCCAAGACGGGCGAGGCAGTGACCATCCAGCAATCGCACGGCGGTTCGGGCAAACAGGCGCGTGCGGTGATTGATGGTCTGGCGGCGGACGTCGTCACGCTGGCGCTGGCTTATGACATAGACGCCATTGCGGAGAAGGCGAGCCTGCTCCCACTCGACTGGCAAAAGCGTTTGCCGGACAACAGCGCGCCATACACGAGCACCATCGTGTTCCTCGTGCGCAAAGGGAATCCGAAAGGCATCAAGGATTGGAACGATTTGGTGAAGCCGAACGTGTCCGTCGTGACGCCGAATCCAAAAACGTCTGGTGGTGCGCGCTGGAATTATCTCGCCGCGTGGGGCTACGCGCTCAAGCAGAACAACAACGACGAAGCCAAGGCAAAGGAGTTCCTCGCGAAATTGTTCAGGAACGTTCCCGTGCTCGACACGGGGGCGCGCGGTGCGACGATGACCTTCGTGCAACGCGGCATTGGTGACGTGTTGATTGCGTGGGAGAACGAAGCCGTGCTTTCGATCAAGGAATCAGGCAAAGGCGAATTCGAGATCGTCGCGCCGTCGGTAAGCATTCTGGCCGAGCCGCCCGTGGCCGTCGTGGACAAGAATGCCAAGAAGCACGGCACGAGTGAAATTGCCAAGGCTTACTTGGAATATCTTTACACGCCCGAGGGTCAGGAGATTGTCGCACGGAATCATTATCGCCCTCGGTTGGAATCCGTCGCGCAAAAGTATGCGGCGGATTTTCCGAAACTCAGCCTGTTCACGATTGACGAACTCTTCGGCGGCTGGCAGAAGGCGCAGAAAGCTCACTTCAATGACGGCGGCATTTTCGATCAAATCCAGCAGGCCAATCGCTGAACTACCATGCAAAGCGTTATTGAAAAACTTTCCACCATGAACTCCGTGCGTTCCTCTACCGAGCGACGCGCGGTGAATCGCCTGTTGCGTCCGCTCGATCAAATCGCCGAACAATCGCCCCGCGTCATCAGCAAGTCGCTGGGCCAGTTTGAAAGCGCGGGCCGAGACTATTCGCTGCCGCGCTACGTTTATCTGGGTGCGCAAGGCGGCGGCGATGTCATCCGCATCGCGATCTTTGCGACGGTTCACGGGGATGAACCGGAAGGCGCGCTCGCGCTGTCACGATTTGTCGGCGAGTTGGAAAAGAATCCCGAGATCGCGCAGGGCTACGCGCTGTATATCTATCCGGTGTGCAATCCGACCGGCTTCGAGGACAGCACCCGTCATTCGCGCAGTGGAAAGGATTTGAACCGCGAGTTCTGGAAGCAGTCCGACGAGCCGGAAGTCCGCTATCTCGAATCGGAAATCTACCTGCACGCCTTCGATGGCATCATCACGCTGCACTCCGACGATACGAGCAACGGACTTTACGGCTTCGTGAGCGGCGACGTGCTATCCGAGCATCTGCTCGAACCGGCGTTGCGTGCGGCGGAGCGATTCTTGCCGCGCAATCACGGTGCGGTCATTGACGGCTTCAGCGCCCGGCGCGGCATCATCACCGACGGCTACGCCGGCGTGTTGAAGTCCATTCCCGGACTCGCGCGTCCGCCGTTTGAGATCACGTTTGAGACGCCGCAAAAGTCGCCGCTCCACTTGCAAGTTGAAGCTTTCGTGGCAGCGTTGCAGACGATGCTGGTCGAGTATCGCTACCTCATCGCCATCGCGCAAAAT
Organism: Verrucomicrobiota bacterium; assembly: GCA_004297495.1. GTDB lineage: Bacteria > Verrucomicrobiota > Verrucomicrobiia > Limisphaerales > JADLHS01 > SCTL01. The sequence goes on along the minus strand of SCTL01000735.1, from coordinate 43 downwards.
ATCTGACCATGCCCGAAGAAACATTTTACCGCTCCGGGAAAAG
>SCTL01000734.1 GCA_004297495.1 Verrucomicrobiota bacterium | reverse complement strand
GCCGGGAATCGCGTAAAGCCCGAAGTGGATGAACAGGCCGAACCGCGCCTCACGCCACCACTGCATGCGCGCGCCCGGGTCGCCGGCTTTCGCCGGCGGGAGGCACAGGCATACTCCCAGCAATGTCATTAAAAATACAGCTCGCCGTTTGTTCATTTGGTTGACGCTTTCATATTTGCCGTCCAGTCGCGGATCAGTCCGTCTTGGACGCGACCTGCGCCGAAGTAAAAAATTCCAAAAGTGATTCGACGACGGGCTGGCGGCGCCGGTATTGGCTTCGAGTTCGATGAACATAATCAATTCGCGGCAGCTATCAGTTCGTTCGACGCTTGCTCAACAAGCGCACCTTTGTCGAGTGTCAAAATTCTATTCGCGCGGCGCAGCACCGCGTGGCGGTGCGCGATGATGAACGTCGTGCGGCCACTCATCAACCGCTCCAATGCCTGTTGCACGACGGCTTCGCTGCCCGTGTCGAGAGCGCTGGTGGCTTCATCGAGAATCAGCACGCGCGGATCACGCAGCAGCGCGCGGGCAATGGCGATGCGCTGGCGCTGACCACCGCTCAACTGCACGCCCGCCGCGCCGAGTTCGGTGTCGAGCCCACGAGGCAATTCGCGGATGAATTCCATCGCGTTGGCATCGTTGATCGCGGCTTGAAGTTCCGCCTCGGTCACGTCGCGCGTGCCATAGACGATGTTCTCGCGCAGTGTACCGTTGAACAGAATAGTCTGTTGGCTGACGACGGCGAGGCGATGACGGAACGTGCGCAGGTCAATCGCGTTCATGTCCACGCCGTCGAGCAGGATGCGCCCGCTGGTCGGACGATGAAACCCGGTGATGAGGCTGATCAAAGTGGATTTACCCGAACCGCTCGGCCCGACAATGCCGATGGTCTCGCCGGCGGTGACTTGAAAATTCAATCCACGCAATGCTGGAGTCACCCCGTCGGTCTTCTCGTAGCTGAAGCTGACGTTTTCAAAAGTAAATTCCCCGCGAACCTGCTCCACGGATTTTTTGCCGCGATTGTCCTCGATGTCGGGGCTCTCCAACACTTCGCCAATGCTGCGCAGGCCGTCGAAGCCGCGCGTGACAATCGGGAGCATCGCGTTGAGCTGAAGCACCGCGGCCATGATGGTGTTAAAGTAGCCCGCGAGCAAAACAATGTCGCCCGGCGTGAGCGCCACCAACCCGCGATAGCTCAGGAACGCGGCGGCGGCGAATCCGCCGAGGTTGAAGAGCATCAACGCGACCCACATCGTCGCGCCGAACGTGCCCGCGAAAAAATCAAACGACCGCGCCGCGCTGCGAACGTTGCTGAACCGATTTTCCAATCGCGCCACCTCCTCGTCTTCGACCGCGTGGGCGCGCGTGATGGGAATCATGTTGATCATCCCGCCGAGTTGCGAATTCATGCCTTCGATTTCACGGCGGAGATTTTCATTGTAGCTCTGCAACCGGCCCGACACGAACCGCCGCACGAGCCAGATGAGCGGCACAAACAACGCAAACACCGGCAGGAACACCGGCATCCGCCAGGCCG
>SCTL01000733.1 GCA_004297495.1 Verrucomicrobiota bacterium | reverse complement strand
CATGCTGGTGATGGTGCCGACGGTTTTCCTCATCAACGGATTGTTCAAGCACAACTGGAAGGACGCCTTTTTCTTCGCGATGGCCGTGGCCGTGGGCCTCACGCCGGAAATGCTGCCGATGATTGTTTCCGTCTGTCTCTCGAAAGGCGCGCTGGCGATGTCGAAGAAGAAAGTCATCGTCAAGAAACTCAACTCCATCCAGAACTTTGGCGCGATGGACGTGCTCTGCACGGACAAGACCGGCACGCTCACGATTGATCACGTCATCCTCGAACTGCACGTGGACGTTTTCAAAAACGAAAGCGAAGCCGTGATGCGCGACGCGTATCTCATCAGTCATTTCCAGACCGGATTGAAAAACGTCCTCGACCGTGCGGTCTTGAAACACCAGCAACTGCACAAAGAACTCGGCGTTGCCAACTACAAGATGGTGGATGAAATCCCATTCGACTTCTCGCGGCGCATGATGTCCGTGGCCATCGAAGGAGCGAACGGCGAGCGACAATTGCTCACCAAGGGCGCGCCCGAAGCCGTGTTCGCCAAATGCACGCACTTTGAAAGCGAGGGTGAAATTTTCCCGATGGAGCCGATTCTAGCTGGCGACCTTGTGGAACAGGTCAACGATCTGAGCGAGGACGGTTTCCGGGTGCTCGCAGTCGCCACCAAAAAACTCGGCGCGCAAACCACTTTCTCGAAAGCTGACGAATGCAGTCTCGTACTGACTGGCTACCTCGCGTTCCTCGATCCGCCCAAAGACTCCGCAGCCAAAGCCATAACCGCGCTCAGGCAAAACGGCGTGACCGTGAAGGTGCTCACTGGCGACAACGATCTCGTCACGCGCAAGGTTTGCAGCGAGGTTGGGATTCACGCGGAGAAAGTTCTGTTGGGCAGTCAAGTGGAGAAATTGACGGAGGATGAACTCGCCAAGGAAGTCGAGACGACGGACGTTTTCGCGCGCCTTTCCCCTGCGCACAAAAAGCGCGTCGTGCAGGCTTTGCAGCGCAACAAACACGTCGTCGGCTTCATGGGAGACGGCATTAACGATGCGCCCGCGCTCCGTGCCGCGGACGTGGGCCTTTCCGTGGATAACGCGGTGGACATCGCCAAGGAATCCGCCGACATGATTCTGCTGGAGAAAGATTTGATGGTGCTGGAGGAGGGCGTGCTCGAAGGCCGCAAAGTGTTCGTGAACATCCTGAAATACATCCGCATGGGTGCGAGTTCCAACTTCGGCAACATGTTCAGCGTGTTGGGTGCCAGCGCGTGGCTGCCCTATCTGCCGATGCAGCCGATTCAAGTGTTGTCGAACAATCTGCTGTACGATTTTTCGCAAGTGCCAATTCCCACAGACAACGTCGGCTCGGCCATCATCTCGAAACCGCGTCCGTGGCACATGGGCGAAATCTCCCGGTTCATCATGTTCATCGGCCCAATCAGTTCCATTTTTGATTACACGACCTACGCGCTGATGTGGTTTGTCTTCAAATGCAGCAACGTAGCCTTGGCCGCGCCGGCGGCCTTGGCCGCGCGCTTCGCCAATCCCATTGACACCGATCACACTTACGCCGCCGCGCTGTTTAGCACGGGCTGGTTCGTGGAATCGCTGATGACCCAAACGCTCATCGTCCACGTCATCCGCACGAACCAGATTCCGTTCATCCAATCGCGCGCGAGCTGGCAACTGACGTTGACGACGTTTGCCATCATGGGCGTTGGCGCGCTACTGCCGTATTCACCGCTGGGGCCGTATCTGGGGTTTGTGCCGTTGCCGTGGCTATACTGGCCGTTGCTCGGAGCCACGCTCATTTGCTACGTCGCTCTCACGCAAGTCATCAAGATGTGGATGTTGCGCAAGCGGTGGATTTGAAATCAATTCATGCAGAACGAACCCGAAAACAAACCGCCGCGACGGAGGCCGCTTATCATCGCATTCCTGTTGGCCGGTCTCGGCTTGGTGCTGCTCAATGGCGCGGCGGACGCACTGGCCTTGCATCATCGCGGCTTGTCCGGCTCGGTGATGATTATCGGTGGGGCGGCGTTCTTGCTCCTTGCCGTATTGTGGGGAACGAAGCGAGTGTGAAGCGATGTGACATCACCATGTATCATCCGGCATTAACCCTCTCTGCTCTCGCCGGGGTTGGACTGTTTCTTGCGACGACCTCACGAAGACTTCGGGCTTGGATTATCCGACGCGAGATCAAACGATTGAAAGCTGATGTAGAAAAACTTCGGAATTCTGTTTCGCGCGCTGAACGCATGAAATCCGTCGTCAAGAATTGGGCGTCAAAGAACAAATGAGTCCGCCGGGAATTCTGCCTGGTGTCGCCAGCCTTCGTTTCAACGCATTTCTGGCAAATCAGCCTTAATCATAAAGAAATTCGCCGTTTTCGGGCATTCCCTAGTCACGGCTGACAAATTCGCGGGAGTAGATGCCGATTTCCCGACTGTTTGCGGCCATTTCTTCAATGTCGGCGGCGAATTCCGGACTGTAACTGGCGATTTCTGACCAGTAGATGCCGGTTGCTTGGATGTAACTCCCGGTTTCCCTTCTGTCGGCGGCGATTGCTTGGATGGAAATGCCGATTGCTCGACTGTCAGAGGTGATTTCCCGTCTGCGGATGGCGGTTGCTTGGAGGTGAATTGCATTCGCGCGCCGGTTGCCAGAGTCCGCTCACGGACCCAACCGCATCCGGTAATAATAATTCGTGGCCGTCGCACCGCCGATATCTATGTAGGTGGCGGTGATCTGGCCCGTGCCGCCGAGAATGATCATCGGGCCGATGTCCGCGAAGCTCCCTCCCGGACTGAACGCGCGTTGCACGATATTGGTTTTGCCGGCCAGCGTGGTCCACATGAGATGCACGTCGTTTTCCTGCCGCTTGATGGAGAGCAGCCGGAACGCGATCACCGGCGCGCACGCGGAGAACTCGGAGGTGTTGTTGTTCGGATCGGTCGCCGTGGCGGTGACGAACTGGCCGGAGGCGACGGGTGAATTCAGCAGCGTTTGAAAATTCGCGTTGCAACTGCCATCGGTCGTGACGTTGGCGCTGCCGAGAAAAGTTTTGCCCTGTCCGTAGCCGCTGCCGCTGCAAACATCGCTGGCGAAAAATTCGAGGCGATAGCTGGTGTTCGCATGACTGTTCAAACTGCCGTTGACAATCACGCCACCGCCGACGTCGAACGCGTAGTTCAGCACCGGAAAGTTTTGCAAGTCATTGCCGCCGGTGTCGGTGTCGCAAGGGTCGTTGGCGGTCACGCCGTAAACGCCGTTCGAGCCGACGAGGTCAATGCCCGCCGCGCCGTTGCCGCTGATGGAATTTTGCCGCACGAGATTGTTGGTCACGCCCGCGCAACAAACCGCCACGCCGGACTGGCCGTTGGACTGAATCGTGTTGCCGAGAATCGTGTTGCCGGCATCAAGAACGGCGCGTTCTGGGGCCATCTCAATTACATTGATCATGGCAACGGCATGCACGTGAAAGCCACGGCGGTCACGGGTTATGCCGTGGACCCGACCGACGCGGATTGCCGCATCATTGACTGCAACGTGACCATTGACGGTCAGCCGGGCACCGCGCGCGTGCGCGTGTGCGACAAGGGTGAGCCGGGCCGCGACGACATATTCCAAATCCAGTTGTCCAACGGCTATTTCGCCGGTGGCGATCTGGGCGGCGCTCATCCGGGTGGAGGCAACATTCAACTCCACGAATGTCACTGACCATGAATCAACCCAAGGAGGCACGTGAATAAATCGTTGACCCCGGTGAAGCCATTATCACCGGGGTCCGCGATGCTCAACTCTCACCGGAAAGGAGACAGCCATGAAGAAATGGATTCTGCTGGCCGAAGCCAGCGCCGCCGACGCGGAGCAAACGTTGCGCGCTGGCCCACAGTTTCGCGCCGCCGGCGGTCGTCGTCGCGGGCGATGGCGCGGAGGTGATGGACTGTTTGCGCCAGCGCAACGGTTTTCAGGATCGGCCCGAAGGTCATCCGGCGGTCGTGCTGCTGGCGTTGAAACTGCCGGACGCGGACGGCTGGGAAATCTTGCGCCAGATCCGGAACGACCCGCAGTTGAAAACCATTCCCGTACTGATGTTCGCTACCTCGCGCGAGGCGGGCGATTTGATTCGGAGTTATGAGCTCGGCGCAAACGCTTTCGTGGTCAAGCCACCGGTCGCCCGGCAACTGGCCGCCGTCCTGGAAGAAATCAGGGCCTTCTGGGTCGTCATCAACGAACCGCCGCAGGCCGGTCCGGACGAAGGAAATTCAGACCTGTCTCACTTCGCCGCCGCGGCGTGAAATGAATTGAACCACCGCGTCACTCGTAACGCAGCGCTTCAATGGGATCGAGCCGCGAGGCTTTGCGCGCCGGATAGTAGCCGAAGAAAATGCCCACCACGGCGCTGAACACAAACGCGATGAGCACGGCGTCCGGGGAAATCAGCGTCGGCCATTGGGCGAGCGTGGCCAGCATTTTCGCCGCGCCCGTGCCGCACGCAATGCCGATCACACCGCCGAGTGCACTGAGCGTGACGGCTTCAATCAGGAATTGCCGCATGATGTCGCGCCGATGCGCGCCGATGGCCATGCGGATGCCGATCTCGCGCGTGCGTTCGGTCACACTGACGAGCATGATGTTCATGATGCCGATGCCGCCGACGACCAGCGACACGCCGGCGATGAGCGAGAGCAGCACCGTCATGGTCCGCGCCGTGGCGGTGGCGGACTCGGCGATTTCGAGTTGGCTGCGGACTTTGAAATCATCGTCGCTGCCGGTTTCGATGTGATGGCGTTGACGCAGGAGTTCCCCGACTTTCTTCTCGACGGTCGGCAGGACGTCGAGACTGGCGGCTTGCACGTAAATGCGGCGCAATCCGGTTTGCTTGCCGATCAAATGCCGGATGGCCGTGGTGTGGGGGATGATGATGGAGTCGTCCTGATCCGAGCCGCTGGCCGAAGCGCCTTTGACCGCGAGCACGCCGACGACTTTGAAGGGTACGCCGCGGATGCGGATGAGTTCGCCAATGGGGTCTTCGTCCTCGTCGAACAACTGGTCGGCGGCCATTTGCCCGATCACCGCGACCTTGGTCGCACCGCGCACGTCTTGCTCCGTGAAGATTTCTCCCGCGCTCGTGGCCCACTGGCGGATGCGGAAATACTCGGGCGAGTTGCCGTAAATTTCCGTGGACCAGTTGCGGTTGCCGGCGACGACCTGGGTTTTGATTTTCACCTCGGGACTGACCGCGATGGCGTCGGGAATTTCCTCCTTGAGCGCCTCGGCATCCTCCACGGTCAAGGCGCCGGAACTGCCCAGGCCCAGTTTCGCCGCGCTCTTGGTGATGCTGCCGGCGGAAACTTGAATGACGTTTTCGCCGAGGCTGGCGACTTGCTTCTCGACTTCCGCGCGCGCGCCGTGGCCGATGGCGAGCAGCGCGATGAGCGAACCGACGCCGATGATGATGCCCAGCGCGGTGAGCGCGGAGCGAAGCTTGTTGCGCCCGAGCGCGTGGAGTGCGATGCGACTGGCGTTGAGCGCGGTCATGGGGTGAGAACGAGTTGGGGTTCGGTTTGCTCGGCCTGATTCCAACGCGCGAGTTCTGCGCGGCTGTCGAGCGGCGCGGCGACGAGTTCGTCTTTGCGCACCAAGCCGTCGCGCATGAAAACGTTGCGCTTGGCGAAGCGGGCGATGTCGAGTTCGTGCGTGACCATCACGATGGTGATGCCGCGCTGGTTGAGCGATTGGAACACGGTCATGATTTCCGCGCTGGTACGGCTGTCGAGATTGCCGGTCGGCTCGTCGGCGAGCAGGACGGAGGGTTGATTGGCAATCGCCCGGGCGATGGCCACGCGCTGCTGTTCACCGCCGGAAAGCTGGTTGGGATGATGATGCGCGCGCCCGGCGAGACCGACGAGTTCGAGCGCTTCGCGCGCGCGGTTGCGGCGCAGGGACGCGCTGATGCGCGAGGAGGAATAGAGCGCCGGCAGTTCGACGTTTTGCAACGCCGAGGTGCGCGTCAGCAGATTGAAGCTTTGAAAAACGAAACCGATCTTCTCGTTCCGAATGTCGGCGAGTTGGTCGTGGTCCAGTTTGGCGACGTCCACGCCGTCGAGAAAATAATGGCCCGCCGTCGGGCGATCGAGGCAGCCGATGAGATTCATGAGCGTGGATTTGCCCGAGCCGCTCGCGCCAAGAATCGCCACGAACTCGCCGCTCCGGATTTGCAACGACACGCCGCGCAACGCCTGCACGGTCGTCGCGCCCAACGCGTAGGTCCGGGTCACGCGCTCCAGTTGGATGACAACATTCATGATTTGATCTGGTTGGGTGCGCGGTCGCGCCTCACTAATCCCGGCCTTTGACGACGCTCAGCAGCCGCGACGCGAGCGCGGGACTTTCTTTGGTTTCCGTCATGTCCACCACGACGGTGTCGTTGGCTGCCAAGCCCTCGATCACTTCCGTTTCCTTGCCATCGGTGATGCCGAGCTTGAGCTTCACGGGCTGTGGCACGCCGTCGCGCAACACGTAGGCCGTGCGTTCGGATTTGTTTTTTTTGTCCTTCTTTTCTTTTTTGGGTTTGGCCGCGTCGGCCGTCTTTTCGCCGCCGGCGGTCTGTTCGCTCTTCACCTCGGCACCGGCAACGTCCGTTTTGTTTGTGCCGGTCTTGGCCTGGTCGGCTTTGCTCGGGTCCGACTTCGCGACTTCCAGGCTCTTGGGAGGACGAAAACGCAACGCGGCATTGGGAATTTTCAAAACGTTCTCGCGCTGCGTCACCACGACCGACACGTTGGCCGTCATGCCGGGTTTGAGTTTCAAGCTCGGATTGCTGACCTC
>SCTL01000732.1 GCA_004297495.1 Verrucomicrobiota bacterium | reverse complement strand
GTCCGGGATCGAGTTCAAAACGCATCGTGTTGTCCACGCTGCCCACGGCCAGACCGTAAAGATTTCCCGAAACCCCCGCCGAATTGTGATTCAGCAACGGCGCGAGGCTGATGATTTTTGTGATTTGCTGGCTGACGAGTTTGGAAACGAATGAGCGTTTGCCGATGTCCGGCCCGGTCAACTCGAACTCGTGATCGCCCCAGACCAGCGAACCGATGATGGAGTTCGTGTAGGAACTTGCGTCATCGTAACCCGCGCTCGCGCTCGCTTCCACGCGCACGCCCAGTTCATCCCCGATTTCAAAATATCCCGCCCGCCGCAAATCTCTTTCCGACTTGTCCCAGATGATGATTTGTTTGGGCGGCAGGCCGGCGGCAAGCAGTGATTCCACCACGGCCCTGGCCACGGCGGGCCGCGTGCCGCTGTTTGGGCCGGGCACGGAATAAACCTTGATGCCCACGACGTCCTGCGTCGAGACCAGGCTCAACCACGCCTCGCGCGACGTGGCTTTGCTGGTGAGATTCGTGACGCCGCGCTCGACCATGGCGGGAATGCGTTCCGCGCGCGCGCGAAAACTGTCCGTCGCCTCGCGGTCCTCCACGATGACCACGCGCGCTTTCGGGCCGGCGGGGCGCGACGACGTGAAGGGTTCAGCCGCCAAGGCTGCCAGCCCCGCGCACGAAATTGCGAGCCACGCCATCAGGGCGAAGCGCGCGGCGGACTTGTTTATGACTGCGTTTCTTGACACCACAGAAGCCGGATGTTACCACCACGCTCGATGCTGGCAAAAAAAATTCTGTTGCTGCCGATGGGGCTGATTGTGCTCGCCCTCGTGCTGTTGATCTCCGGTTGCACGCCCCCCGCAACACGGGCGTTGCGTGACGGCCAGCGCTTGATCGAAGCCGGCCAGTACGAGAAAGCCATCGAACAATTGCAACTCGCCACGAGTCTCGCCAAGACCAACGACGCCGCGTGGAATTATCTCGGGCTGGCCTACCATCGCGCCGGTCGGCTCACCAACGCCGTCTCCGCCTATCAACAAGCCATCCGGCTCAATCGTGATCTCATGGAAGCCCGCTTCAATCTCGGCTGTCTCTGGCTGGAAGCGAAGCGCTACGAACCCGCGCGCGACGCCTTCACCAGTTGCACTGTCCTGCGCCCCAACGACACCGAAGCCTGGCTCAAGCGCGGCACAGCGGAATTGCGATTGCGCGATTTGCCGGCGGCGGAAAACAGTTTTCGCGAAGTGCTCAAACTCGCGCCGCAACATCCCGAGGCCCTGAACAGTCTCGGCCTCGTGCAACTGCAACGCAATCGTCCGCGCGACGCGGCGCAACAATTCGCGCTCGCGGTGAAGGCCCAACCTGATTACGCACCCGCGCTGCTGAATCTCGCCACCGTGACTTATCAGCAGTTGAACGACCGTGCTACCGGTGTGAAGTATTACCGCGATTATCTCGCGCTCAACCCGCGACCGGCGGACTTTGACGCGGTTCAACGCCTCGTTCAATCCCTCGAGCCCGTGGCCAGCGCGCCCGCAGTTCGTCTGGCAGTCACGAACAACGTCGCCACTACCGCTGCGCCCGTACTGCAAAAGACGTCAGCCGTAGTGGCCCCACCTCGCGCGACGACTTCGCCGCCGCCCGCAACTGTCGCTGTGAGCGCCAAGCCCGTCGCTCCGTCCCCTGCTTCCATTCCCGCCGCTGGAATTGTCACGTTGCCGCCAGAGCCTGAGATTCGTTCGGCGGGAGAGGTTTCAACTGACGCCCGTAAATCCGCCGTTCCGCCGACCATCAGCGCGAATTCGGAAAACGGCTCGGCTCCCAAGTCCGGTCAGAAAAGTTTTCTCGCGAAAATCAACCCCGTGAATCTTTTCCGCTCGGAAAGCAAGTCCGAGCCGAAAGTGACGCCGCTTCCTGTGGCTTCGAGCGCCGGCGCATCCAGCGCAAGCCCGATGGCCAAGAGTTCTGCGCCGATCAATGCTCCGCTCGAATCGCCCAAGCCCGTTGCGGCAACGGATGCCACCGCCTGGTCGCGCTACAGTTTTTCCGCGCCGGAAAGATTTCCCGGCGGCGATCGCACACTGGCGGAGCAGGCGCTGGCCAAAGGTCGTGCGCTCCTCCAGTCGAATCGTCTGCGCGAGGCCCGACCCTATCTGGATCAGGCCGTGCAGACCGACCCGTCCTGGTTCGACGCGCGGTTCGCGCAGGCTTTCGCGGCGATGCAGGCGCGGGATTATCGCACCGCTTTGTTCGCCTGGGAGCGCGCCTTGATGCTCGACCCGAAATCCCGCGCCGCGCGCTACAACTTCGCGCTCACCCTCAAGGCCGCGAATTATCCGCTGGACGCGGCGGCGCAATTGGAACAGGTGCTCGGCGAGGACCCGAACGACGTGCGGGCGCATCTGGCGCTGGGAAATATCTATGCCGAAACTTTGCGTGACCGCGCACGGGCGCGGGTGCATTATGCGCGCGTGATCGAGTTGAACCCGCAGCATCCGCAGTCCACCGAGATCCGCTATTGGCTGCTCTCGAACGACACCTGAGGTGCTGGCATGGATATGGCTTTTCAACCGTGACGACGCGCCCGGTGCGCGTGAGTGCCATTTTAAGACATGAAACTGCCCATTAACTGGTTTGACGTGGTTTTCGTCGTCATGCTCCTGACCGGCGTCTCGCGCGGTCGCAAGCGCGGCTTGTCCGAGGAGTTGATCACCATGATTCAGTGGGTGCTGCTCGTCGTCATCAGCGCCTATGCCTACAAGCCCATCGCGCAATTCATGACGCCGATGACGTTCTTCAGCGCTTCCTTCAGCCTCCTGTTCTGGAACGTGACGAGTTATTTGTTTGTCGCCAGTCTTTTCTCCATCCTCTACCTCGCGGTCAAACGCAG
>SCTL01000731.1 GCA_004297495.1 Verrucomicrobiota bacterium | reverse complement strand
GCACTGGCCCGTCACGCTGTTTGCGCCCGTGCCCGGGCGGCCGATGTTGCCGGTCATCAGCGCGAGATTGATGATCGCCTGCGCGGTGCGCGTGGATTCGTGGCTTTGGTTCACGCCCATCGTCCACCAGAAACTCACTGACTTGCCCTTGTGAATCGTTTCCGCAAAGCGATACAGCTCGCCGACGGTCAGGCCGGTTTCCGCCGCGACTTTGTCGGGCGTGAACTGTCGGACGAACTCGGCAAACGCGTCGTAGTTGGTCGTGCTCTTGCGGATGAATCCGTGATCCACCCAGCCATTTTGCGCGAGCAGATTCGCGATGCCATAGAGCAGCGTGAGATCGGACTTGGGCCGCAACGCGAGATGCTGCGTCGCGTTCAGCGCGGTTTCGGTCTTGCGCGGATCAATGACGACGATGGCGGGATTATTTTTATTCCGCAGCACGCGCTGCCACATGATCGGGTGCGCGATGCAAAGATTCGAGCCGATGAACACCAGCGTGTCCGACTCCTCGAAGTCCGCGTAAGTGTAAGGCGGCGCGTCGAAGCCGAAGCTTTGCTTGTAGGCGACGTGCGACGTGGCCATGCACTGACGCGTATTCGAGTCGCCGTGCAGCGCGCCCATGCCGAATTTCCAGAGCGAGCCGAGGAACGCCATCTCCTCGGTGCAAATCTGGCCGGTGCTCAAGAACGCCACGCTCTCCGGCCCGTGCTGATCCATGATCGCTTTGAACTTGAGCGTGAAAACTTGCATCGCCTCGTCCCAGTCCGTGGGTTCGAGCGCGCCGGTCTTTGGATTGCGCAGGAGCGGCTGCGTCGCGCGATCGGGCGAGGCCAGACACGTCAGCGCTTCCCAACCTTTGGGGCACGCCATGCCGAGGTTCACGGGATAATCGTGCGTCGGCGTGAGGTTCACGGCCACGCCGGATTGCATGTGGACGTCGAGCGAACAGCCGGTTGAACAAAAGCCGCAGACGGAACGCGTGGTGGCGTCGGGGCGCAGTCGCGCGGGAACTTTGCCGAGACCGAACTCGCCGGGATGCAACGTGAGATCGGCGGAGAGCGGCCCGGTCCACTGGCGGAGGAGGGAGTTTTCTTTTTCCTCACGCAAAGGACGCGAAGGGCGCAAAGGGGAAATTGCTTCGGCAGCGGAATCCTTTGCGGCCTTTGCGCTCTTGGCGTGAGGCGATTTGGTTTCGGCGACGCTCATGCTCGTGTGTTCCTTTGGTGCATGTCAGGGTTCAGCCCGTGATTAAGAATCCCAAAGGGATTCAATCCTTCAGCCCAGGGTTGCGAGGAACGAGCTACCCTGGGTGCGTGTGGAAATCGGACCAACCCTGAAAGGGTTGAATCGTCGGGCATCGAAAGACGATGCAACCCCGTTGGGGTTGAAAACATTTTTTGGACGGTTACCCAGGGTAGCTCGTTCCTCGCAACCCTGGGCTGGATGACACAATCCCGTTGGGATTGAGCGACAGAGTAGAGTGATTTCATGTCGTTCCCCCTCCCGGCATTTTTGGCGCGACTTCGGCGACGAAAAACAAATGGCGCTCGATCAGTTCGCCCGCGATGCACAGCAACGGCGCGCTCACGAGCAACGTAAGTTGCGCCGCGCTAGTCAGTCCGCCAAACAACGCCGCGAGCAAGGCGATTCCGCCGGTGGCCAGGCACGCGGCGTTGTTTGGCGGACTGACTAGCGCGGCGCAACTTACGTTGCTCGTGAGCGCGCCGTTGCTGTGCATCGCGGGC
>SCTL01000730.1 GCA_004297495.1 Verrucomicrobiota bacterium | reverse complement strand
CGATGACACCGGCACGGGCTCGACCCGGCACGATATTCTTTCGCGTTTCAGCGTGAACCCCGCGAATGCCAACCAGGGCTTGTCCGGCTCGGAAGTGAAATTCATCCGGCAACGCGACGAAGCGAACAATCACAACGCCGGCGATCTGCAGTTCGGGCCGGACGGTTATCTCTACGTGCCCGTCGGCGATGAAGGCGGCGGCGACGGCGTGATCGGCGGCGTGCCGAGCGGCAACGCGCAGAACATCACGAACGATTTCTTCTCCGGCATCCTCCGCATTGATGTGGACAAGAAGCTGGGCAATTTGAATCCCAATCCGCACGTCGGCATCGTTGCGCCGACGAATTACGCGATCCCGGCGGACAATCCCTTCCTCAATCGGACGATCTTCAATGGGAGCGTCATCAACTCCAACACCGTGCGCACGGAGTTCTGGGTCGTGGGTCTGCGCAATCCGTGGCGCATTTCGTTCGATCCGCCGACGGGATTTCTTTACGGCGCGGACGTCGGCCAGAACGTGCTGGAGGAAGTGAACATCATCCGGCGCGGCTCGAACTACGGCTGGAATTTTTACGAGGGGACGATCCAGCGCACCAATCCTACGCCCGCCGGTTTCGTGAACACGCCGCCGATTTTGCAATTCGGCCACACGAACAGTCAGAACGCGATCGTGGGCGGACATGTTCATCGCGGCCAGCGGCTCACGCAACTTTACGGCCAGTATGTTTATGGCGATTACGGCAGCGGACGGATTTACGCGCTGACCTACAACGGAACAAACGTGACCCAGAACAGTTTTCTTTTCGCCGACGCTCCACTTTCCACGTTTGGCGTTGACCCGGGCAACGGCGACATCCTTTACGCCAATCTCGGCGCAGCCACGAACGCCGTCATCCGCCGCATCATTTACAACACCACCACCAACGGCGCGCCGCTCCCGCCGACGCTGGCAGATACGGGTGCGTTCTCCAACCTGACCACGCTCGGCGCGTCGCCCGGAGTCGTTCCCTACGATGTAAATGTTCCGTTCTGGTCGGACGGTGCGATCAAATCGCGCTGGTTCTCGCTGCCGAACACCAATCTCACCATCACTTTTTCCCGCGAGGGCAATTGGCTGTTCCCGACTGGCACAGTGTGGGTGAAACATTTTGAGTTGGAACTGACGAACGGAGTTCCCGCGTCGCGCAAAAGATTGGAAACGCGTCTGCTCGTCAAGAACGCGGCCGGCGGCTACGGCGTGACTTATCGTTGGGGAAATTCGCTCACCAACGCCACACTCGTCGGCGAGGAAGGACTGGACGAATCCTTCGTCATCAACGACGGCGGAGTCTTGCGCACGCAAGTCTGGCATTACCCGACTCGGGCCGAATGTTTACAATGTCACAACAACACCGCCGGGTTCGCGCTCGGCTTCAGCACGCCGCAGTTGAATCGCGACTTCGATTACAGCGGCACGGTCACGAATCAGATCGCCGCGCTGAGTCAGGCCGGTTACTTCAACACCAACGTCACCGGCATCCACACGCTGCGCGCGATGGCACACGCCACGAATTCTCAAGTCAGTCTCGAATATCGCGTGCGCAGTTATCTCGCGGCTAATTGTGTGCAATGTCATCAACCCAGCGGCGCGGCGCAGGCGCTCTGGGACGCGCGCCTCCTCACCACGACGGCTTCCGCCGGTTTGATCAATGGCCCGCTCATCAGCAGTGGCGGCAGCACCAATGTTCACGTCCTTACGCCCGGTTCGATCACGAACTCCATGCTGCTCACCCGCATTTCCACACGCGGCCTGGGCCAGATGCCGCCGCTCGCCACCAGCGTGCTCGACACCCAAGCCATCACGCTCGTGAGCGCGTGGGTAACGAACGATCTGCCAAGCTGGCAGAGTTTCGCGAACTGGCAGATCGCTCAATTCGGCTCGACCAACGCGCCGAACTCAGGCGCGACGCAGGACGCTGACCTGGACGGAGCGAAGAACTACCTCGAATACCTGACCGGCACGAATCCGAATTCAACGAACAGTTTTTGGAGCATCGCCGTTCAGCGCGCCGGCAACGCGGTGCAAATAGTCTATCCCCAGAGTGCGAATCGCGCGTTCGAAGTTCAATCCGCCTCCAGTCCTTTCAGTTCCGCCGCCTGGCAAGCGCTCGATGTTTCGGGCAATGAACCGTTCTTCGCCATCTCCAACCGCATCACTGTGGTCAGCGATTCGGACTCGGCTCAGACCAACAAGTTTTATCGCGTGCGGGTGTTCGAGCCGTAGTGGAGGTGCGAAGTCCTAGTCATCCATACCTAGCTGGCCAACTCGGCTTGGACAGTGCGACCTAAGGTGTTTGATTCTTGAGTTGGAAGGGCTATTGGCTCATAGATGGATCAGCATGATCAGAGGGCAGTCAAACAGGCGCGGAAGTGGCGCCACCGGCTCATCCGCAACTGATCCCAAGACTCAGATGTTGAACGGGCGCGTTGTCGAGTGGCTTGCTGACAAGGGATATGGTTTTGTCGCAACGTCGGATCGGCGGGTCTTTCTGCACATACGGGAGTTCGCTCAACATCACAAGCAACCGGAGATTGGAGACAGAATTCGATTCACGCTCGGGAAAGACGCGAAGGGACGTGAATGTGCCGTCAACGCCATTCACATCAATGACGGCGGCCAGATAACGGGTCTGCACCTGTCGGTTTTGAGTTTGCTCATGATTCTGCCAGCCTTGGCGCTGGTGAAATTGAAATTGGACTGGCGCTGGGTGGCGGGATACCTGACTGGAATCAACTTGATTGCGTTCCTGACCTACGCGTTGGACAAGCGGCGCGCGTGGAAAAAGCTCTGGCGACTGCCTGAG
>SCTL01000729.1 GCA_004297495.1 Verrucomicrobiota bacterium | reverse complement strand
CGTGACGACAATTTCCTTGCCCGGCGGCTCCGAGAGATTGAGTGAAATCACGGCAATATTTCCAGCCACATCACTTATCGCCGCCGATTTCCGTCCAAGGTGCGTTCGCAAGAATTCTCCTAACTGGCCGGAAACACCCTGCGCCCACCACGACTTGCCTTCGCCTTTCTTGCCGTTCGCTTGAGCGCGCTGCTGTGTGCGATAGAAGTTGTTCGTCGTGTTCCAATTCTTTGCGTCGGCGATGAGCGCGGCGATTTCAGTTTTTGCTCGTGGCTGCGGCGCGATTTGAATTCGCTGCGGCTTGGCAACGATACGCAGATGTCCTTCTGTCATCTCTCCCCAACGCCAATCCGAATCCGTTGATTGCATCACCGCTGCGTCCGGCTTTACCCCCACGATAATTTCCACTTTTGCCAGTCCAGTATGGCTCTGAATGTAGCCCGCAAGAATCACGAGCAAGCCCTGCCCGAAGATCGTGGCGATGCGGTAGAACGTCGTGCGGATGCCGACGAAGAAAGATTGCTCCTTCTCCGTCGTCGCCAGCAGATAAAATCCATCCGCCGCGATGTCGTGCGTGGCGGAACTGAACGCCAGCAGCCAGAAGCACGCGAGCGTCCATTGGAAAAAGTTCGGCGCGGGAATCGTCAGCGCCACGCCCGCGAGTCCGCCGCCGATCAGGATTTGCATTACCCAAATCCACCAGCGTCGCGTGCGCAGGATGTCCACGACCGGACTCCACAGCGGTTTGATGACCCACGGCAGATACAGCCAGCTCGTGTAAAGCGCGAGGTCGGTGTTCGAGATGCCGAGCCCTTTGTACATCACGACCGACACGGTCATCACCAGTACGTAGGGCAAGCCCTCAGCGGTGTAGAGCGAGGGAATCCACGTCCACGGATTGCTCGAGGTCGGTTTGGAGTCGGGCATCGGTTGTGTTCCTTCGCGCTGGTTGCTCGCGGCGGGAACGCGACGGATTAAGCTGCAAACGGCGCGCGCTCGCAAGCGGGAAACGATTCTTTGCCTCGACGAATCAACGCCGCAATCGCGCGGTCACGAGCGCAACCATTTCCCGCGCGGAGGAAACTCTGAGCAACAGTGCAATGCCCCAATAGACCAGCGACGCGGCAATCGCCGGCCCGAACACCGCCCCGATCTTCAATGGCAGCGTTCCATGTCCAAGCGCGGATTCCCACTTGAGCAAACCAAACCACGCGATTGCTCCGCCGGTCACGGCGGCGAGAGTCAGCGGCGGCAATGCGGAACGGAGCGGGGCCAGTTCCAGTTTGCCGAGTTTGCGTCTCAGTGCGTAGAGCAACAACGTCACGTTGCACGCGGAACTGATCGTATTCGCCAAGCCCAACCCGCCTTGTCGGAACGGATGCGCCAGCGCCAGTGCGGCGACGAGATTCAGCGCGAGACAGACGATGCTGATCTTCATGGGCGTTTTTGTGTCGCCCAGCGCGAAGAACGCCCGCGCCAGCACGTTCACCAGCGAATACGCCACGAGACTCGGGCCGAGACTTTGCAACGCCAGCGTCGCGCGCAGCGTTGCGTCGGGTCCAAATTTTCCGCGCTCAAACAGCAGTCGGATGATCGGCTCGGCCAGCGCGACGAGCAGCACCGTCATCAACAAGTTCATCACGATGAGATGCGACATACCCTGACGCAACGTCGCGCGGAACTCGCCAAAATTTTTGTCCGCCGCCAGTCCCGCGAGTGTCGGCAGCAAAAACGTGGCGAGCGAAATGCCGAACACGCCTTGCGGCAGTTCCATCAGGCGCACGGCGTAGTTGAACGGCGCGATCACTGGATGCTCCGGCGTGTCGAGCCACAGGCCGAGATTCTGGATGATCACGACGTTGATCTGAAACGCCGCCACGCCGATCGTGCCGGGAATCATCTGGCGCACGACGCGCCGCACGGTTTCATCGCCCCACGGCGAAACCCAGCGATAACGAAAGCCGTCGCGAAACAGTGTGGGCATTTGAAACGCGGCCTGCGCCACGCCCGCTGCGAGCACGCCGACGGCCAGCGCAAAAATCTGCTCGTGCAATTCCGCGCCCCAACGCGGCGCGAGCCAGAGCACCGAGGCGATCATCACCACGTTGAGCGTCGTCGCGCCCATCGCCGGGATGAAGAAATGGCCGCGCGCGTTCAGCATTCCCATGCACGCCGCCGCCACGCAGACGAGCAGCATGTAGGGAAACATGACGCGCAGCAGCCGCAACATCAGATCGGCGCGCGCGGGAAACTCATGCACGTTCAGCGCCACCGTCACGCCGACCAGCACCAGCGCGATCACGACTGCCGCCGCGATGACCAGGCCGGAGAGCACGGCATTGGCCGCGCGCCACATCTCGATTTCGCCGGAGGATTTTTCCTTCTCCTTGAAAATGGGAATGAACGCTGCCGTGAGCGCGCCTTCGCCGAGCAGACGGCGGAACAAATTTGGGATCGTGAACGCGACTTGAAACGCCGCCGCCACCCAGCCGTCGCCCATGAACCGCGCATAGACCATCTCGCGCACCATGCCGAGCAGACGGCTGGTGAGCGTGGCGCCGGCCATCGCGCCGGAGGATTTGAGCATTTGCGACATCGCGGACGGAGTGTAGTGACCGCGCAGTGCCGGCCAAAGTTCAATCTACGAGTGCGCCATTTTCTTTCGCGAACTAGAATCTTTGTCCAAGTGCTACGGCGCTCTTGGCGCTCGACTTTCGCGAGCGAGGATTTCAAATTGGCCGCATGGCTTTGACTCCATCCACGATGCTGCCGCTGGGAACTACCGCGCCGGAATTTCAACTGCCCGACCCGTCGGGAAAACATTTCTCGCTCGCGAGCTTCAAGGACAAACCCGCCTTGCTCGTCATGTTTATCTGCAATCATTGTCCCTACGTGAAACACATCCGCGCCGGCCTCGCGCAACTGGCAAAAGATTATCAGCCACGCGGCGTGGCGCTCGTGGCGATCAGTTCCAACGACGCGGTGAGTTATCCCGAAGACGGTCCGGCGAAGATGGCGATGGAAATCAAGAGCGCGGGTTACACATTTCCGTATCTCTACGACGAAGCGCAAACGACGGCGAAGGCGTATCGCGCCGCCTGCACACCGGATTTTTTCCTGTTCGACCGCGGTCGCCGGCTGGTTTATCGCGGCCAACTGGATGCGAGCCGCCCGGGCAACGGCATTCCCGTGACGGGAAAAGATTTGCGCGGCGCATTGGACGCCGTGCTGGCCGGCAAAGCGCCGTCGCTGATGCAAACCCCCAGCATGGGTTGCAACATCAAGTGGAAGCACGGCAACGAGCCCGATTATTTCAAGCACTGATTTGCGAAGAGGCTGGGACGCTTTTGCGGCCCGCGCCATCCTTGACCTGCCTTTCCGGTTTGGCCTACGATGCTGCCACTGATGAAAACCGCGCGTTCCCTTCTTGTTTTGCTTGCGTTGCTGGCGTTCGCCCAAAGTTCGCGCGCCGAACTGGTCAACGGCATCAAGGCCATCGTGCAGGATTCCGTCATCACGGCGCAGGAGGTTTACAATCTGGCCGCGCCCGCCATTGATGTTCTGCGCCGCCAATACCGCGCCCAACCCGAGGTCCTGCAAAAAAAACTTTCCGAGACGCTCGATGACAGCCTCGACCAACTCATCGAGCGCCAGTTGATCCTCCAGGATTTCAAAAGCGCCGGCTACAATCTGCCCGAGAGCATCATCACCGAGGCGGTCGAGGAACGCATTCGCACCCGCTACGGCGACCGCGCCAAACTCATCAAGACACTGCAAGGCCAGGGGTTGACCTTCGAGAAATTCCGGCAGCAGATGCGCGATCAATTCATCGTCGAGGCGTTGCGCGGCAAAAACATTTCCTCCGAAGTCATCATCTCGCCGCACAAGATCGAATCCTATTACCTCGCGCACAAAGACAAGTATCGCGTCGAGGATGAAATCAAACTGCGCATGATCGTCTTGAACCGGAGTTCCGCCAGCGACACCGCCGCCCGGCAACTGGCCGACGAGATTCTGCGCAAGCTCAAGGAAGGCGCGGCGTTTGCCGAGATGGCCTCGGTGTATTCGCAAGGCTCGCAGCGCAGTCGGGGCGGCGATTGGGACTGGGTGGAACGCAGCGTGTTGCGCAAAGAACTGGCCGAGGTCGCCTTCGCGCTCAAGCCCGGCGCGGTCAGTGACGTGATTGAAACACCTGACGCCTGTTACCTGATGCTCGTGGAAAACAAAAAGCCAGCGCACACCAAGGCGCTCGTCGAAGTCCGCGATGAAATTGAGCACAACATGCTGGCCGAGGAACGCGCGCGGCTCTCCAAGCTGTACATCGAGCGGCTGAAGAAGAAGACGTTCGTCCGCTACTTCCGCGACATCTGATCGCTTCCCTGACTTTGAGCGGTGGGAATTGAACAGGAGCAAACGGAGGTAACGGAGGGCAAAAAGAATGGAACGGAAATTCTTCAACCAAAAATACGCCGGCTTGGCGCATGGCCGCGCGAGAGGGCTTTTCCCAAAAAGTATTTTCCTCTGTTTCCTCCTGTTCAACTTCTGTTTCTGATCCAGCATGAACGCCCCCATCGGCATTGCGCTCGGCGATGTGACCGGCATTGGTCCGGAAGTCACACTCAAGGCGCTGGCGGCGGAAGCGGCGCGGGACGAGCAGCGGTATTTGTTGGTCGGCGATGAATCTCTTCTCCGTCGCTGGAACGAAAAACTGCGAACTGGTTTGCCGCTGCAAACATTCGAGAGCAAGGACTCGGGCGCGCGTTTCCAAATCTGCAATCCGTTTGGGGCTTCATGGCCGGACGATTTGAAACCCGGCGCAGCGCCGGCAGCCAACGCCGCCATCGAGTGGCTGAAACACGCGGGCGAACTTTGTTTGCGTGGTGAACTCGCCGCGATGGTCACCGCGCCGGTGAACAAGGAAGCCATTGTGCGCGCGGGCCATCGCTTCACGGGCCAGACGGAATTTCTCTCCGCACTCGCCGGCGCGAATCGCACCGTGATGATGTTGCTTGGCCACGATGAACAGGGGCGCTGGCTGCGCGTGGCGCTGGCAACGGTTCATATCGCGCTGCGCGACGTGCCGCAGAAACTTACGCCGGAAAAAATCTCGCTCGCCATCGAACGCGCCGCTGAAGCCTGCAAACTTCTGCAACTGTCGCGCGCGCGCGTCGCCGTGTGCGGACTGAATCCGCATTGTGGTGAAGGCGGTGAGTTTGGTGACGAAGAACCGCGTATCCTGGAGCCAGCGATCGTTGCCGCAAAGAAAGCCGGGTTTGATGTCGTCGGTCCGCTCAGTGGTGATACAGTTTTTCATCACGCACTGCACGGCGAGTTCGACGCCGTCGTGGCGATGTATCACGATCAAGGTCTCGCGCCGCTCAAAGCCGTGGCGTTCGACACCGGCGTGAACTGGACGCTCGGCCTGCCGTTCATCCGCACCTCGCCTGATCACGGCACCGCTTACGACATCGCGGGCAAAGGCATCGCGAATCCGTCGAGCATGATCGCCGCGATCCGGCTGGCAAAGCAACTAACGCGCGCGCGGGACTGAATCGGCGGGCCGGATTTCGTGGGGACAAAATGATTGAAAATCCGGACGCTTTCTGCACACTTCCAATCAACAAACCCGCTCCGCAGCGAATCAGAAAGGCAAAGTCATGTACGCAAATTTCTCTCGGCTCTCGCACTTCCTGATCGTGACTATGGTTGGCGGCCTGTTGTTCCCGGCGCTTTCGAGTCACGCAGCCGTTGGCGTCACGATCAGTCCGGCGATCATCACAAACGATTTCGTCGGCAAGATTTCCATCACGGTCACCGGCCTGACTTCGGGCAAAACGATCCGCATCGAAAAATTTCCCGACTTCAACACGAACGGCGCGGTCAACGCGCCGGAGAATAAATTCCTGTGGCGCAGTTTCCTGGTGACCGACGGACAGATGCCACTGCTCGGCAGTTGCACGAATCTGAATGTGGTCGGCGACATGGACGGCGCGACGAACAGCCAGCTTCGCGCCGATCTATTTTTTCCCGGTGTGGATTCGACGCTGGACCATTTCGCTCTCAAGTATCTCATTCGCGTTTCCGATCCGGCGAATACTTTCACGGCCATCACGAATTCGTTCGAAGTGCGCCAAAAAATTTATCCGCAGGGCGTCACCGGCAAAGTTGTGGCTAGTGGCACGGGTTTCCCGCTGACCAATGCGCTGGTCGTGGTTGCTCATTTGCATAGTTCTGGTGGATACGGCGCGGTTGCCGACAGCGGCGGAAATTTCACCATTTACAGTCCTGCCGGCACGTACCAAGTCATCGGGGTTTACACGAACACTTTCGTCTCAGGAACGGTCACGGTGAGTTCGAACGTCGTCACCAGCCAGAATTTCACCAGCACGCCGGCCCCGTTCACGATTTCGGGCAAGGTCAGTGACATTTCCGGCGGGGCCGGTCTGCCGGGGGTCGTGGTCACCTCTGAGGCCACCAACGGATTCAGCGTCGGCTTCACGGATACAAACGGCAACTACAGTCTGCCCGTCAATGCAGGAGTCTGGCGGTTGCAGGCCAGCCAGAACGGCGCCGCCGCATTGGGCTATGTCGGCTTGGGCGATCGCGTTTCGACAAACGTCACGGGCAATATCACGAACCTCAATTTTCAACTGCCCAAGGCCACGGCGCTCGTCTATGGACAGATCAAAGATGAATTGGGAAATCCATTGCTCGCATTTGATTGCTACGCGGAAGATGCCATCAACTTTCTGTATGAAACGGCCGGCAATAGTTACGCCACCAACGGCGCTTACTCCCTCGGCGTGCTCGCCGGCGATTGGTATCTCCAGCCCGAGAGCGACACGCTCGCGCAGGCGGGCTACGACGCGCCGCAAGGTGTCTCGGTCACGGTGTCCAACGGCCAGTGTCTGCGGGTGAATTTCACCGCGCTGCGCGCCACCAATCACATCACCGGCTTCGTCAAAGATACCGGCAACCTGCCGATCGCAGACATGAAGGTGGATGCCTATGTCACCTTCAACGGGAGTAATTACCAAACCGGCGCCACGACCGATGGCACGGGTTTTTACTCCCTGCCGGTGGCAAACGGAAACTGGAATGTGAGCGTGGATTGCGACAATGACCAGGGTCTGCCGTCGCGCGGCTACTGCTGCGTGAACAGTCAGAACGTGAACATCACGAACGGCAACGGCGTCGCCAATTTCACTGCCACAGTTTCCGGGCAGTTGGTCATCAACACCACCTCGCCGCTTCCCACCGGCGAGGTCGGCACGTTTTACTCGATTCACTTGGACGCTTCGAGCTGTCAGTCGCTCACGTGGTCCGCCACGAATCCGCCGCCGGGACTGAGCCTGTCTTCCAGCGGCGATCTTTCCGGCTTTCCCACGACGGCGGGATCAAATTACTTCTTTGCGCAGGTGACGGACGGTTCGCAGACGACGAATCGCGCATTCTCGCTGATCATCAGCAACGCGCCGGCGGCGGTGCCGGATGTCTCGCTCTACTACGTCACGAAGTTGAAAGCGTTCCGTCAGACCAGCGCCGCCAGTCCAGCGCTCGACACCAATAACGGGCCGTACCACGCCTTCCTCGCCATCGTTCAATCGGATTTCGACACCGTGCCGATTGCGAACGTGGAACTGCCCGGCGGCGCGAACAAAGGATTCCCCTTCGGCAACAGCGCCCTCGCATTGCAAATCCACGAAACTTTTTCCAGCCAGGCGTCATTCGACTCCACCTACACCAACGGCGATTACACCTTCGGGATGGCCTGCGCGAACGACGGCTTTCAGTTCCCCGTTCTCACGATGCCGCCGCCGACTTATCCGAACGCCCCGCGCGTCACCAACTACGCCGCCGCGCAATCCCTCAACCCGGCGAGCGCCTTCCCGATTTATTGGGACGCCTTCTCCGGCGGCACCACCAACGACTCCATCTGGCTGTACCTTCTTGATGGCAACGGCCTCCAGGTTTTCTCGACGCCCTATCCTTCGACGGACTTCGCGGGCGCGCTCAAAGGCAACGCCACGACCACGACCATTCCCGGCGGTGTGTTGCAAGTGGGCCGCACGTACACGGGCATCCTCACTTTCTTCAAGCTCACCAGCAGCGACACGTCGAGTTATCCCGGCGCCTTCGGAGGAACGTTCGCCGGCGCGCAAACTTCTTTCGCGCTGACCACGCCTTCCACCGCGCCCACGCTCGGCCAGCCGGTGAAACTTTCCAGCACGCAATTTCGATTCACGCTCTCCGGCTTGGTCGGTTCGAACTACGTCATCCAATTCTCCACCAATCTGAGTCAGACCAACTGGGCGACTTTGTTCACGACCAACGCGCCAGTCTCGCTCATCACGATTCTCGATCCCGCCGCCAGCAACAACGCCCGCTTCTATCGCGCGCGGCTCGGGCCGTAAAAGTCGGGTGGAGAGAATTCAACTGGGGCGTGACACCATTCGACTCCGCGTCGAACTGAGCCAACTCAGTTGATCGTTTCGCTGACCTTGTAATGAATGATGCGCTTCTTCATCCAGCGCACGGCCAGCAGATCGGTGAAGGATTTGAACAGGCGATTCCATACGCCGTAATGGGCCTCGCCCGCGTGGCGCGGATCGTGGCGGATGGGAATTTCCACGACCTTGAAGCCTTCCATCTTGATCAGCGTGGGCAGGAAGCGATGGCCGCCCTTGAAAAATTTCACGTCGGCCACGCACTCGCGCTTGAACGCGCGAAAACAGCAGCCCGCGTCGGAAATCGTCTCGCCGGAAACTTTGTTGCGCACCCAGTTCGCGACGCGTGAAGAGACGAGGCGCAACCACGAATCGCCCTGCGCGCGCGCTTCCACGCGCGACCCGCACACGCAGTCCGCGCCGCGCATCGCTTCGAGGAAGCGCGGAATCTCCGCCGGCGGATTCTGCATGTCGGCGTCGAGCGTCATGAGAATCTGTCCGCGCGCCGCGCGTAAGCCGGCCCACATCGCCGCGGACTGGCCGGATTGCGCGGCGAGATTCAGTCCGCGAATGTGCGGGTCAGTTGCGCCCAGTTGCTTGAGCAATTCCCAACTGCCGTCACTGCTGCCGTCGTTCACCAGCACGACTTCGTAACTGCGATGCAGCGGCGCGATGGCGGCGCGGATGGCGTCGGTGAGCGGGCGGAGGTTGCCCTGTTCGTTGTGACAGGGAACGACGATGCTGATTTCAGGAATTTGCGTCATGCCGGTTGCGCGCCGAGCACACGATGTCCGACCCGCGCGCGAGGTCAAGCGCAGTCTCAGGCCGGTTGAACAAAACGCTCGCCTCCATCGCGCGCGCCCAACATATTTACCGTGGCCGGCGAAACTTCCGGCCACAACGGCGTTTATCTGAGTGTCATGAGTTCAAAAACCAAAGGGATCGCTTTCGTCTCGCTGGCGGTCGTGATTGTTTGCGTGGGAATTTTACTGGGCCGTTCCGGTCGTAACGGCGCGTCGGGTTCGGGGACACAGCCCGTTCCAGAATCTGACGGCGGCGCGGTCGAATCAAATCCTTCCGTTGCGCCGCAAACTCCGACGACCAACAAGACTTCCAAACCGTCTCCCGCCGAAGTCACCGCGCTGGCCTCCACCAATAATCCCGAAACTGGTTCGGTCACGAACTGGGATGATCAAGTGGACGAAATTTTGCGCGCCGAGGCCGAGGACAAGGAAATTGCGAAGAAACTAATCGCGCTGTTTCCAAAAATGCCGGCGGACAAACAGGCGGACGTGGTGCAGCACATTTCAAATCTGTTGCCCGATGAGAATTACTCGGAGTTGGAGAGTCTGGTGCGGGACACTTCGTTGTCCGAGGAAGTTTCGCACCTGTTGTTCATGGATCTACTGAACCGGAAGACGTCAGTGTTGCTGCCGGAACTCGTCGAGCTTGCCAAAATCCCCCAGCACCCAAGCGCCGAGGAGTCGAAGGATTTGCTCGAGCTTTATTTGGAACAGGACTTCGGCACGGACTGGAACGCCTGGAGTCAAAAGGTGAAGGAGTATCTCGCCGCCAATCCGGATT
>SCTL01000728.1 GCA_004297495.1 Verrucomicrobiota bacterium | reverse complement strand
GTTCAAGCCGCCGGCAATCGCGGGCAGGTTCGTCGCGCTGAACGAACCGCTGAAACTCGTCGCATCGAACAGGTCGAATTCTTCGCCGCCGGTCAATGGAGCGCCGATGTTGTTGACCGTAAGCGTGCCGCCGAAGCTCAGCGCGCCGTTGACGACGAGTTTGTCGGCGTTGGGCGAGCCGCTGTTGTCGACCTCCATCAACGTCGTGCCATTGAGCGTCGGGGAACTGCCCAAAGTCAGCGTGCCAATAGATGCGCCCGGCGAGAGCGTGGCCCCGCTGTCCACGGTCACGACGCCAGCGATGGTGCCATTGCCACCGAGCGTCGCACCGGTTTGGACGTTGACCGCGCCGGAACTGGTGGCGCTGCCGGAAGTATTGTTCGCCAGCAATCGTCCCGCGCTGATGGTGGTCGCGCCGCTGTAGGTGTTGCCTGCGCTCGCCAAGGTGAGCGTGCCATTGCCGGTCTTAGTCAGCGCGCCGCCGCCGCTCAAGATGCCACTTAACGAAATGTCGTGCGGCACATTGGAAGCATCCGCGGCTTGGATGGTAAAACCGGAGCCACTCAACTGCATTCCCAGCGAGCTGGACCAGTTGGCTTTCGCGCCCAAAGTGCCATTCAGGAGTGAAACGGTGCTGTTGTAGCCCGCAGTGTTGGGCTGCGCGATGCCTCCGCTGCCAACGAAGAGGCTGGCCCCGTTGTTGATGATAAGGAATCCATTGCCGCCGGCGGTGTCACCACTGACGCCGAAGGCGATCTTTTCCGCCGTGGTGGTGCCGCCGGACAAATAGACCTCACCGTTGCAAGCCGCCCCGGCGTTGTTCTGCGCAATGACAATGCCATTGGCTGTGTCGGAGGAGGTGAAGGTGCCGCCGTTGATGTGCAAGATGCTCCAACGAGAGCTGCCGCCAGAGATGCGGCTGACCAGGACCTTGCCGCTCGCGGTCATGGCGCCAGCATCCATGCGAACAGACGACGAGGAGTTGTTGATGCCGATGTTCAACGTGCCCAATGAAACGCTGGCCGTTGCGCCATTGATATACATGCCGCTGCTGGTCGAGCCGGTGATGGGTAACGTCGCCGTGGGCGCCGTGTTGTTCGCCGCAGTGCGATTGAAGGTTACGTCCGTCGCCGTGAAGCTGCCGCCAGTGATGTTGATGAACTGCGAATCATTATTGTTGCCAGTCAAGCCGCCATTGAAGGTCGCGCTGCCCGCCGTCATTTGAAAAGTGCCTGCGCTGCTTCCAGAAACCCCCAGGGTTGAGTTGGCGCTGGCGACGATAGAACCGCCCGAGATCAGCAATTTGGTGCTCGGCATGAACGCGGCATTACAATTGACCGCGCCGCCGGTGGCAATTTCCAGCGTGCCCCCGCTGACGGTCGTATTGCCGGTGTAAGTGTTGTTACCCGAGAGTGTGAAGGTGACGGTTCCGGCTTTGGTCAATGACCCAGCGGCGCCCGATAATCCGCCGAAATAATTATTGCTGACGCTATTGCCGCCGACCGTGAGCGCGACTGCGGCAGATGAATCGTTCAGGAGACTCAGATTCTGCGAACCGCTCAGTCCACCGAGCGTCGCCGCTGTAAGCGAGCCGAAGGACAGGGTGCCGCTGCTGTAGTTCAACGTGCTGTTCTGCAAAGCGAGCGAGTTGGCCAGCCGCAACGCGCCAGCACTGATGAGCGTCGTGCCGTTGAAGGTGTTCGCGCCGCCGAGCACCGCCGTCCCGGTGTTGCCAGAGCCGCTGTTGACCGTGAGATTGTTCACGCCCGAGTTGCCGGCGGAGGCGATGATGCCGTTGACGGTCAGGGTCGTGCCGGCGGCAGCATCCAGCAGTGCCGTCGTCGTCGCGCTGCCGGTGGACGCGCCGATGCCGATGCCGCGATTCGCATGAAGGGTCAACGTGGCGGTCGCCAACAAATCGCCGCCGTTGAGCACGAGATTGTTGGCGGTGGCTGACGCCGGTACCACGCCGAGATTGCCCGCGTTCCCTGCTGACGCGCCGTCGCTCGAAATGCTGACGACGCCGGCATTGATCGTTGAGCCGCCCGCATAGGTGTTGTTTCCGCTCAAAGTCAAAGTGCCGCTGCCGGTTTTTGCGAGCGCGCCGCTGCTACTGAGGACTCCGCCAAGCGTGACGTCATTTCCGTTGTTATCTACGGTGGCCGTGGCCCCCGAAGCCAGGGTGAAGTTGTTGGCCAGATTCAAGGCGGCAACCCCCGCGCGCAACGTGCCGCTGGTGGTGACGCTCACATCGCCCGCGCCCAGACTGCTATTGTTCCCAATTTGCACAATGCCACCACCGCCCACGGAAGTGCCGACAGTACCGGAGGAGGCTGGGCCATAGGTGTTGGCGGAGGAGAGAACGGTCGTGCCAGCGCCACCAACTGTCAGTGTCTTGGCCGTGCTTGTATTGGCGATCACTCCCGATACGGTCAGTGTTTTGCCGCTGTTTACCGTGATCGCCGTGTTGTCAGTCAAGGCGACCGAAGTTTGAATTGCATTGGCGGTTCCGTTGTTGACCAGGATCGCCGCGCCACCGCCCGAATTGTCCATCGTCAGGGTATTGGCACCGGAGATCACAAAGGAATTGACGTTGCTGAAAGAAATCCCGCCCACCGATTCATTGGCATCCAGAGTCACGGTGCGCAAACTCGCACCAACCCCGAAGATGGCAGTATCGCCGGCTGCCGTGGGAACCCCACCAGCCCAATTACCAGCGGACGACCAGCTGCCATCCGCATCCACATTCCACGCGCCAACCACACCCGTGGCAGGAACCGTGATGGTGCCGGATGTGTTGGCCGTGGCCGCGCCAATCACCGCCTTAATGTTGCCGCTGCCGGCAAGGTGCGCGGTGAAGGTGGCGCTTTTGCTGTCGCCTGAAGCGACCAAATCGCCGTCCACGACACCGCCGGTTTTGTTCACCAGCGACCAGACTGCGGGTGCGTTCGACATGAAGGAATTGTCCGCCGCGCGGCCAATGGCATAGGCCGTGATGGAACTTCCTGACGACACATTTTGCGCGGCAACGATTGAGCCGCTGCCATCTGCGGCAGTTTCCACATTCACGTGGTCGTAAACCACCGTGTAAGTCAAAATCACCTGACCGGACGCGCCATCGCCACCGTTTTGTTGACTGCCGCTTGAAGTTCCACCGCCACCGCCACCGCTAGGCGCACTACCAGCAGAACCAGACTTCGTTGCACCTACGTTTCCCCCGTTTCCACCAGCACCACCGCCCGTTGGCGCCGCACCACCGTTAGGCCGGGTGGTTGCGTTATTACCATTGGCACCGGTTCCGGCGCTGCTGCCGCCACCGCCGCCGTAGGGAGAACCGCCAGATTGTCCAGCACCCCCCGCAAAAAGGGTTGTGCCAATACTCGCTGCCGTAGTGCCGCCCGCCCCACCACTTGAGGAATTGCCATAAGAATCTTGAGCACCACTGCCACCGGCCGCCATGACATTGGTGGTTGACGTTGCAAGGATGCCGAACCAGGAATTGGTGCCAGGCGCAGCAACTTGACCTGTAGCAGCGATTGTTGCGGTCGTATGCGGCCCACCGCCGCCGACTTGTATTGTATAGGTCGTTCCCGCAGTGACAGGGACGGTTGATTTAGCATAGGCACCACCGCCGCCGCCGCCGCCGTAGCCGTTGGAGCCACCAGGCCGTCTCGCACTGGCGCCCGTGCCGCCGCCGCCCCAACATTCAACCTGCACGGTCGTGACCCCCACCGGACAGGTCCAAGTGACCGTGCCTACCGTGTTATAGGTCACAACATCTGCCCAGCTCGTGAAGCCGAAAAGTGTCAGCAAACAGGTTTGAACGAATATGAATGACAACTTGGGAGTTTTCATGGCAAATGGATTTATCAAGGCAACTGGGTTGTTTGCTGCGATTGATCTTTCATACAGGTGGACTCTTTTCGCAGTTCGCCTGCGAGGCTGACTACAGTTTCTTGCTTCTGAATTTGCCTCACTCAGTCGCGGACAGCTTCGCGTCACGCGAAAAAGCAGGGCTTCTATGGCGAGGAAGCTAGCAAGTCCACTCACTCCAGGACATCGCCAGTTCTGGTTAGAACCCAGGGGGAGAATGATCGGATGTTCGCCGGGGCAAACCTGATTTGGACTACGATGAACGACCAATGGCAGCGAAGCTCACCGTCCCGGCGGTCAGTTGGCGGTCACGGCTTCCGCCATTTCCAGCCGCACGCAGTCGTACATCACCCCCTGCGACCAACTGTTGGCGTGCGATTTGAGTTGGATGAGGTTCTTGCCGGGTTTCAGAAGGGCTGCGTCGAACGCAATGGGCTTCTCAATCCAAAACGCCCGGATGCCGTCCCGCTGCATCGCGCTCGTGGATGGCAGCGTGCCGGTTTCACCGACAGATTGGCCGTTCGCGACCGCCTCGACGTTGCAGCTCTGGTGCGTGCCGCAAAACGCCAGGCGCAAGACGGCCTGCCCACGCGGCTGCTCGGGCATTTCAAATTCAATCGTCCACGTCGAACTGCGCACCGAGTCCCGACCAAACCGGTCGCGCGGCGGGTCCGCTTCTTCGTCGCCCTCGGACACGATCGAAACATTCCTCCCCTCGATGCGCGGCGGCTGGACGTAATTCCAATCCTTCCGCCAGTCGCTTTTGCCGATCACGAAATGCACGTCGTCGGGAAATTCCTTCGCGTAATCAAAATAAAGCCCCCATTGCCAGTAATGATCTCCGTGCCGGAATTCCCGCGCCGTCCGATCCGGCACGCCAATCTGCCAGACGGTTTTGCCGAAGCGCGTTGGCGACCAGTTAATCGTGCCGAGCTTGGTTTTTCCGCCCGGCATCACGACGACATTCGTCAACGCGCCCGCGCCGAGCACGCCATCCGCGATGACGTGAAACGTGTAAGTGCCGGGGCGCACTTTCGGAATCTCAAACCGCCCGCGCTCGTCGGCCCGCACCCAGAACTGGTAAAACTTTGCGTCGCGCTGCCAGTCCACGTAGGTGGGAAAGCCACTGCGGAGTTGGAAGCGCGCCAGATTGGTGGAACTAAAATTCGTTCCAAATCTCCCCTGCCCGCCGCTGCCGAAGCGCATTGGAGGCGGCACGTAATCCGGCGCGGTCACACCCACCCAGATGTTGCTCATCTTCGCATCGGGTGCGTAAGGATCGCGCAATACAATTCGCCCGCTTACCACGCCGCGCTCTTTGGCGGACGGATAGTTCGCATCGGAAACCCACGCGTATGGCCAACGCTTCGCTTCGCGCTGCGCGCGAGCCAGAGCTTCTTTCCACATCGCTTCGTGAACATCGTAGCCGCCGACGTAAGGAGGCGGATTCGTTTTCAGGTTCGCGCCGTCCGCCTCCTCACGTCGGCGGCTACCGTCATCGGCTGAGTTGCAATAGATCATCATCGGCCCGACGAGCTTCGTCCAATTCTCGTTCTCACCCACCACCAGCGAAGTGCCGCCGTAATGACTCCCAAGCCACATGTTCAACAACGTCGGCACGCCGCCGGGATTCACATCGAGATGCCCGGTCAACTCCGCCTTCGTCGGCCCGCCCGCCATGTATTCGAAACTCGGATTCACGAACCACAACCCCAGTCTGTGTTTCGTGCTCGACCAGCCGTACGCAGGGATTTCGTAGATCAGCGCCGAGTAATCGTATTTGTGTTCCGCCTCGCCTTTGTGCACACCCGTCGTCATGCGCCGCGCTTCCTTCAAATTCAGGGGCGCGCCCTTGTCCCAATCCTCCGAGGTCGGCATCTGCCGGCGGCGATCCTTGTCAATGGACATGTAATCGAACACGCCGGGATTCAGCTTCGCGCAAAACCGCGCCTCGCCGACGTTGAAGCTGGGATAACCCGGCTTGTGCGACCAGATCAGATACGTGTAAACGCCGCTCTCACCGCGCCCAAGCGCGTAACGCACGTCCACGTCCAGCGGCGAATCCTTCGCGCCCGGCGGATTGTGGAAATTGCAGGAAACCTCCGCGCGCTCGCCATCGTTGGTTTTGGGGTCAATCCGCACCACCGCTTCCAGTTTCGTCCCGCCGCGTGCCCGACCAACCGACGACCAATAACCGCCCAGCGCCCCGCCCGCGCTGTCCTGTGCCAGCAACTCCACGCCTTTGTATTTGACGGAAAAAATTTCGCCGGAAGATTTTTCAATCCGCACGTTCACAATTCCGTTATCGAGAAAAAAAGTCTTCTCGCTCTCGCGCAACGTGACCGGCGGCGACGAGTTCGACGGCTGGGCCGCCGACAAGTTGCCGAGCGAGTTCAGAAATAATCCAGCCGCAAGCAAAAGGAGCGCGGGCTTCAGCCCGCTTCGATGCGCAAACATTTTGATAAAATTCATCAGCTCAGAGTCCATTCAAAGACGGGCGCAATCAGTTTCAAATTCATTTTTCACCACTGCGATTCAAATTCGTACTGACCCGATGCCACCTCGAAAACCGCGCGGTCGCCTTCCTGTCGCAAAAACTTCACGCCGCGCACGCGCTGCGCCGCCACACCGGATTCGCGAATCGTATCCAGCGATTTCGCCGGCAGCCAAATCGTCGCCGTCGTGTTCGCCGGCACGGTTACTTTCAAATTGAATTTACCCTGTCCTCGTTTCCAGTCGCTCACAATTTTTCCCCGCACCGAATTAAAGCTCGCCCGCGCCCAAGTCACGTCGCCGACCGGTTGCGGCTTGATGAGAATGTTTTTGAAACCCGGCGCGTCCGGGTCCGGTGCGATGCCCGCGAGGTCGCCATAAAACCACTCCATGATCTGACCGAGCATGAAATGATTCTGCGAATTCGCACGCCGCGCGCTCCATGCCTCGGTCAAACTGGTCGCGCCTTGCTTGAGTTGATAGCCGTAGCCCGGTTTGTCTGACTGATTGTTCATCTCGAAGATCACGTCCGAGCGCCCGCCCTCCGCCAACGCGCGCAACAGATAGCGATAGCCCACGTCGCCCGCCGTGACCGCGTTGCCGCGCTCGCGCACGTCGCGCACGATTGCGTCCAGCACCGCCGCGCGGTTCGCCGGCTCGCACAAATTCATCACCAGCGGAATTGCATTCGCACACTGGCTACCCGTCGCATAAGTCCCATTCGTCGCATTGAAAAACTCCGCATTGAACGCCACGCGAATCTCCTCCGCCTTCTCAGAAAATATTTTTTGCTCGTCTGTCTTCCCCAGCAGTCCCGCCGCCTGCGCGAGAATCCACGTGTCATGCTGATAAAACGCCGTGGCCGTGAGCGCCTTCGGCGTGAGTTGCGCGAAGCCCGGCGGCTTCGGCCCAACGTCATACCAGTCACCCAAGCCATGACTCACGATGTTGTTCGACGCCCGCGTGCCGAGATACGCCACGTAGCGTTTCATCTGCTCGTAATGCGCGCGCAGCAACTCCACGTCGCCCGTGAACTGATACTGCTGCCACGGCACGAGGATGAACGCGCTGCCCCACTCCGGCGAATCGCGAAACGCATTCGAGTGATCGTCCTTGCTCTTCCCAAACACGACATACTCCGGCGCGATGTTCGGCACGAAGCCGTCCGCGAGTTGCGCGTCGGCCATGTCGTTCATGCCTTTTTGGAACATGCGCGAGAGATCAAACTCGTAACGCAGCGACGGCCCGTTCAAATGATATTGCTCCAGCCAGCCGAGCCGTTCGCGATGCGGACAATCCGTTAACACGCTCGCGAGATTGCTCCGCTGCGCCCAGCGGATGAGTTCGTGGATGCGATTGAACAATTCATTCGAGCACTCAAACTCGCCTACCGGCTCGGCGTCGGAATGAACCACCACGCCTTCGATGGATTCCACCACGGGCAACTCGCCGCCGTTCGTCGCCGCCCGACATTCCACCTGAAAATATCTTGAGCCGTGATAGAAAAATTTCGGGAAATAATTTTCATTGCCGCGCCCCGCGAGCGTGAATTGCCACCACGCATTCCCGCCGCCCGCTGAACCACGCTCCACCGTTCCGTTCGTCTTCACCAACTCCGCCGGAATAATCCTCACGACTGAACCCGCCGGTCCTTTCACGCGCAGCCGCGCCATCATTGAAGCGTTCTGCCCGAGGTCATAGACCGTTACGCCGTTCGTGATCGCAGTCGTCTTGACCGGTTTGAAAACCTCAAACGCGCGAAATACCGGCGCGGCGGCGGACAAGCCTTTGAGCGTGCCGCCTGGCCCGCTCGTCTCCGTCGCCGGCCGCCAGCCCGACGCATCGAAGCCCGCCGAATCCCAGCCGTGCTGCTCGAGCCGCGCGTCGTAATCCTCGCCGCCATACACGCAGGAAAAAGTGATCGGACTTTTCCCTACGCGCCACTGCGCATCCGTGCCGATGATTTCCACCGAGTCGTCCGCGTATTCGAGCCGCAACTGCGCGATGGCTTTCTGCGAACCGAACGAGCCCTTGAATTTTTTGTAGCGACCGCCCGGCACGTTATACATGCCGTTCCCGAGGATCAGCCCGACGGCGTTCATCCCGCGCTTGAGTTGCGCCGTCACGTCGTACGTGTCGTAGAGGCAGGTCTTGTCGTATTGCGTCCAGCCCGGCGTCATCAAATCGTCGCCGGACTTCCGACCGTTCACGCTCAACTCGTATTGGCCCAGCCCGCAAACGTGGACCAGCGCGCGCTTGAGTCCAAGCTTCACTTCAAATTCCCGGCGCAACAAAAGACTCTGCGCGTTGGTGTCTGCCGACCTGATCCACTTCGCCCGCCAATCCGTTTCGGACAAAATGCCCATCGTCCATTTCGCCGGCTGGCTCCACGACGACGCGCGTTCCTGCTCATCCCACGCGCGCACTTTCCAGAAGACTTGCTGCGACGACGCCAGTGGTTTGCCCTCGTAACGAATGTGAATCGTCTCGTCAGACTTTACTTTCCCGCTCATCCACAAATCGCCTTTGCCCTTGCCCAGCAGTTCAGCCGACGAAGCCGCGAGAATTTCGTAGGCGGACTGCTTGTCGCCTCGCACGTCACTCGTGAGTTTCCAAAACAGTCGCGGTTGCGCCACGTCCACGCCCAGCGGATCGCGCGTCCACTCGCAACGCAAATCCACCGGCTCAATCGAAGCCATCAAAAACGGCGGGAAACTCAGAACACCCATCAGAGCAAAGCCACGCAGCAGACTTAACCGGAGAATTCTGTTCATGGCGCGGGTTTTGGCGTGGGCACAGTCACCACGCCTTCGTCCACGTCGCTCGATGTGCTGCGCACGCGTTTGTATTCGACTGCCGCTCCAGAATTCTCCGGCAAGGCTGGCCCGGCATAAAGCACGGCCATTTCCGCCAGCGCCGCGCTCGTATCCGCGCCAAAACCGGAAAGAGCCGTGAGTTTCAATTGCCGCGCCGTAATTGTGGAAGTGAATTTCACCGTCTGCGGATTCCATGTCGAAGCCAGTTCACCGCGCGCCGCAACTTGCCAGTTCGTGCCGTCATTGCTCACGGAAATCTCGTAGCCGCGAATATCCCCGGCGTGATCGCGGTCGTTCTGCCGGTTCATCAACGCCACACCATTCATCGCGACGGTGTTCGTGAAGCTGATCGTCAGCTCATGCGGATGTTTGCGTCCGCTTCGCCCGCCGCCAGCACTCCAGAATGTATTTGGGTCGCCATCAAACGCCGCGCCGCCATCGCCGCTGGCCGTCGCGCCGAGTTTGCGCATAACGAGCGTGTCGAACCATAGCCCGTGCATCTGTTCCGCCGTCACGGAAACTTTGGGCTGAAACTTTTCACTCGCCGCGTAGTCGAGTAGCGAGCGCCGCAACTGCCGCGCGATAATCCGTTCGTCGAGGTTGCTGGTGATGTCGAAGGAACAGACGAGCAGTTTGCCTTTGCCAACCTTCGCCTCGAAGATCGGCGCGAGTTTCCAGTTCCGATTCCAATCGTCAATCGCCGCGACGATGGGTTTTAGTCCGTGCGGTAGTTTTCCGATGTTCACCGCCCGCGTGCCTCTGGTGATCTGCGTCCATTGCCAGTCACAGTTTTCCTCCGTCGGAAAACCGGCGAGCGCCGGATG
>SCTL01000727.1 GCA_004297495.1 Verrucomicrobiota bacterium | reverse complement strand
CGAGCGAGGCTTGCCCCATCCGCGCAGCGGATGAACGTGAATAGCCGCAGGTGAAACCTGCGGTCTGCGATCAAAAACAAATTCGACCCCGCAGGGGTCGAATGTTTCCGTAACCCGCACCGCAGGTTTCACCTGCGGCTATTCATTTTTGGCCTCTCCGAGGCCCGGAACGCAAACAGACTTGCCGTTCACGCCGCCGCCGCCGCTTTTTTCCCGACCATCAGGTAGTCGAGATATTCGATCAGCCGCACCTTCATTTCCTTGCGCGGCACGATGGCGTCAATCAAGCCGTGGTCGAGCAGGAATTCGGCGGTTTGAAATCCGGGCGGCAGTTCGGCATTCGTGGTGTCCTTGATCACGCGCGGCCCGGCAAAGCCGATCATCGCCTGCGGTTCGGCGAGGATGAGATCGCCCACGCTGGCGTAGCTGGCCATCACGCCTGCGTAATCCGGGTTGGTGAGAATGCTGATGTAGGGAAGCTTCGCGCGCGCGTGATAGGCGAGCGCGGCGCAGGTCTTGGCCATTTGCATGAGGCTGAACATGCCTTCATACATGCGCGCGCCGCCGCTGGTGGAAATGATGATGACGGGGAGATTTTTCTCCGTGCCGCGTTCAATCAGGCGCGTGAGTTTTTCGCCGACAACCGAACCCATCGAGCCGCCGAGAAAGCTGAAATCCATCACGCCCAGCGCCGCGCGGTGCGGTCCAATCTGGCAGATGCCGGTGATGACGGCGTCCTTGAGATTTGTTTTCTTCCAGTTGGACGCGAGCTTGTCCTTGTACGCCGCCGTGCCGGTGAACGCGAGGATGTCCACGCTGATCATTTGCGCATCCATCTCCTCGAAGGTGCAAGTCTCGACGAGCGAATTGATCCGTTCGCGCGCGCCGATGGTGAAGTGATGCTGGCATTTGCTACAGACCTTGAGGTTCTCGTCGAGCTCCTTGTCGAAGATCATCGTCGAGCACTTGGGACATTTGGTCCACAGGCCCTCGGGGATGTCGCTCTTCTTTTTCTTCGTGCCGGAGAGTTTGGGTTTCTTGGCGAAGGACGTGCCGCCGGGGTCCATGGTCGGCGGGGTGAGCGCGGGTTCAGTGCCGTCAGTGCCGAAAGATTTTTTATTGAGGATGGTGGTGGCCATACTGATGGGAAATGCCGGTTCTGTACGATGGGACAGATTCATTGACTGTTTCTCAAACCGACTGCGCTCACAACTTTCAGAATCGTAACCATAATATTCACAATCCGCGCGCCACTGTCCAGACGCAAACTTCCGCCGCACCCGCCGCTTTCAGGACTTTGGCGCAGGCGCTGGTGGTCGCGCCGGTCGTGAGCACGTCGTCCACCACCACGAGGCGCTGACCGGTCAATTTAGTTTCTTTATCGAGCAAGGCAAACGCGCCGCGCATGTTCGCCGCGCGTTCGGCGCGGGAGAGCCGGGTTTGGGTGCTGGTAGGAATGACACGACGCAGAAGTTTTTCGTTCAACGGAATTTTTGTCGAGCGCGACACGTGCGCCGCGAGTCGCGCGGCTTGATTGAATTCGCGCTCGCGTTCCTTGGCGGGATAGAGCGGCACGGGCACGAGGCAGTCCCAGTTGTCCGGGTGCAACGCGGGCGCGGCTTCGCGCACGAACAGGTCGGCGAGAAACGGTTCGAGCCAGAGCGCGCGTTGATACTTGTAGCGATGGATGGCTTCGAGCACGACGCCGTTGGCGACAACCGCGGAGCGCGCGCTGCGAAAGTGCAGTTCCATCTCGCGACAGTTCGCGCACTCAAAGGCGGTGGTGATCTCGCCCTCGAATGGCAAGCCGCAACGTTCGCAGAACGGCGGGCGAATGAAGCGCACGTTCTGCCAGCACGCCGCGCAGACAAGTCCCTCGGCAGGCGTGGCGCGTTGCGTGCCGCAGAATTCGCACACCGGCGGATAGATCAGGCCGAGGCCGGCTTCGAGCCAGTTGCGGGCGGTGGAATTCATGGTGTCGGCGACAGCGTGGAAAATTTTGGGGCGTCCGCCAAGTTGGAAGTGGCGAATGCCGCAACGACATGCTAAAAGAAAAATGTGCTTGGCCTGTTGAAACGATCGCGCGCCACCGGACCGTCCCAGCCGGGACCGTTTGGGCGTTTTGTCCTGCACGAGTTGATTAACACCGGTGGCATGTCGGAAATCTGGCTGGCGACGGATGGAAAGGGGAAGCATTACGCGTTGCGGCGGTTGCATGATTCGTTGCGATTCGATTTCACGGCGCGCAAGCGTTTCGTCCGCGGCTGCGAGGTGCTCAGCAAGTTGCAGGACCACGATTGCATCATCGGCTACGTCGAGCACGACAAGATTGATGGCCGCTGGTATTTGCTGATGGAATACATC
>SCTL01000726.1 GCA_004297495.1 Verrucomicrobiota bacterium | reverse complement strand
CCGGCAGCGGCAGCGCCACACTTGCAGGCAGCAACACCCACACTGGCACCAACAGCATCGTCGGCGGCACGCTGAACGTGAGCGACGACAGTAATTTTGGCGCAGTGCCCGGCGCAGCCACCATCGGCAAGATTCTCATCAATGGCGGCTCGTTGAATGCGACAGCGAGCTTTACCTTGAACGCCAACCGTGGCATCGCGCTCGGGCCAACTTCCCGTTACGGCAACGGCACCATCAGCGTCGACAGCGGCCAGACCCTGACTTACAGCGGTATCATTGCGAACGCCGACACCACCGGTAATGGCCCCGGCGGTTCTTTGACGAAAACCGGTCCAGGCACGCTTGTGGTCGGCACAGCGAACACGTACACCCTTGGCACGATCCTCAACAGCGGGACGCTCAGCATCAGCGCCTCTGCAAGCATCGGTGCACAACCCGGTTGTTACATTCCAGACCATCTCGTCGTCAATGGCGGCACGCTCGAAGCGACTGCCACCCTCACCCTGGGCAGCCAGCGCGGCATTATGCTCGGAGCGATTGGCGGCTCCGGGACCGGCACGTTCCTGGTGGACAGTGGTTTTTCGCTCCAGCTTGATTCACGCATCGCCGACAATTGGAATGGCACCGGTTCGCTCACCAAGACCGGTGACGGCACGCTCATAATCACCAGCCCGTTCAACGATTACTCCGGCGACACGACCGTCAGCGCCGGCACCCTCCAGATTAACAACGCGCGCTCGATTCCCAACGGTACGGGCAAGGGCAATCTATCGCTCGCCACGGGCACAACTCTCAATCTCAACGGCGTCAGCGCTTCTCTCAACGGGTTGAGTGGCAGCGGATTCGTGGACAATGCTACCGGCACGGCCATGACATTTAGCGTTGGCAACAACAACCAGACCAGTTCCTTCAGTGGCTCAATTCAAAACACCGGCGGCGGGCCGCTGGCATTGAGCAAGGCTGGTAACGGTACGCTCACCCTCGCCAACAACAATATCAACCACACTGGCAGCACGCTCATCACAGGTGGCACCCTCGCGCTCTCAGGTTCAGCGACGATGGGAAATACCACCAACATCGTAGTCAGTTCTGGCGCGACGTTTGACGTTTCCGGTTTGACTGGCGGCACGCTGGCCCTGAATTCTGGTCAGACGCTTTCTGGAAACGGTACGGTGCTGGGAACAATCAATGTCGGTGCAGGCGCAATGGCGCCCGGAGCGAGCGCAGGTACGCTGAATGTCGCCAATCTGACGTTGAGCAGCGGAAGCGTTCTCAATTACGAGCTTGCCAACGTCACGACCGCCGGCGCCGGCGTGAACGATTACACGGTCGTCAGCGGCACGCTGAACGTTGCTGGCCCAACCACTTTGAATCTCAGTTATCTCAATGGCATTCCGGCTTCGAGCGGCAAATACACGCTCATCAGCTACGCCAGCGGAACGTTCTCTGGCAACGTAAACGACATCTCCGTCCCGTCCGGTTTCACCATCTCGAACAACGTGGTCTCGAAGACCATCGAACTACTGATCAATCACATTCCCAACACCCTCACCTGGCGCGGCGATGGCGCGGCCAATGTTTGGGATTTGAACACGACATTTGATTGGACTCCCACCGGCTCACCGTTGCTGCTGACGAATTTCTTCAACGGCGACAGCGTGGCCTTCGACAACAGCGGCTCGAACTCACCATCCATCGCCATTGATGGCGGCGGCGTCCAACCGGGAGCGGTCGTGGTGAATGCGTCTCAGAACTATGACTTCTCCGGCGGCGCAATCAGCTCCACCACCCTAACCAAGAGCGGCGGCGGCACCTTGACGCTGGAGAATGACAACACCTACTTCGGGGGCGCGACCATCAGCGCCGGCACGTTGCAAATTGGCAACGCCACCGCCTCGGGCACACTCGCCGGCGGCAACATCACCAACAACGCCGCATTGGTCTTCGATCGCACGGACACGTTCGGCGTCACCAGCCCCATCTCCGGCAGCGGCACGGTCACGCAAATCGGCACCGGCTCAGTCGGGCTTAGCGGCAGCAATAGTTATGCGGGCCTGACCACCCTGGTCGCCGGCTCACTCTTCGTTCAGAATGGCTCTTCACTCGGCCTCACCAACACCGGCACGGTCGTTGACAGTGGTGCGGTGCTTTACATCACCGCGAACGTCAACGTCGGCAACGAACCGCTCACCATCAGCGGCAGCGGACCAACTTCAACCGAAGGTGCCCTGCGCAAAGGTGGCGCTGGAACGACCATCTATGGCGGCGCGGTCACGCTGTTGGCTGACTCGATGATCAACCTTGACGGCGGCGCCACGCTCAACCTGACCAATGCCGATGGCATCGTCAGCGGCGGCCAGAACCTGACCGTGACCGGCGGCGGCAACACCACCGTCAGCGGCCCGGTCAATCTCGGCGGCGGTCTCGGCGTATTGACCAAGACTGGCGGCGGCGCGTTGACACTGGCGGGCGCAAATTCCATGAGCCTCGCAACCGTTGCCAATGGCACTCTGATACTCGCCAACAACAACGCGCTCGGCACGAACTTGAATGTCGTGCTCACCAGCACCACGGGCGGTGCGGGTATCAGTGGCACACGCCTCACCTTGTCCGGCGGCCTCACCATCCCGGCAAATCGGACGCTGGCCATGACCTCCAGCGGCGCGGGCACGATCCGCACGGCCTTCGTCGGCACGGGTGCGGGTCTGACCAACATTTGGAACGGTCCAGTGTCGCTGACCGGTGATTCGTCTGCTTCGGGCAATGTCATCAACTGGGGCGCAGACGCCAATTCGACCTTCGTAATTAACGGCAACGTCACGTCAGATTCGACCTTCCTCGGCGGCAAACTCCTGGTCCGCGGCAACGCCACCGGCACGGGGATACTCGCCGGAGCTGTTACGTT
This sequence comes from Verrucomicrobiota bacterium, assembly GCA_004297495.1. Taxonomy (GTDB): domain Bacteria; phylum Verrucomicrobiota; class Verrucomicrobiia; order Limisphaerales; family JADLHS01; genus SCTL01. The sequence goes on along the minus strand of SCTL01000726.1, from coordinate 6,935 downwards.
GGATCCGGCCAATGGAATGTTCCAGATTGACGATGGTTCGACCTGGATTCTCAATTCCAGCGCGAACACTTGGCTGACGACGATCTTCGCCGGGAGCAGCACGATCCGGCTCGGCGCAAACAATGCATTACCCACGGCCACTCTCCTCACCATCGGCAACGGGGCGGCGAACCGGCTCGACCTGTCCGGTTTCAATCAACAAGTGGCCGGCCTGGAGATGGGCCCGGGGCTCAACATCACCAACTCCAGCACCAGCGCGGACTCGACGCTTACCTACTCGTCGAGTGGAACTTCGACCTACGGCGGCACAATCAGCGATGGCACGCGCAGATTGAACCTCACCATCGCCGCCGGCACGCTTCAGTTGACCAATCCGGCCACGTTGAATCTCACCAAGTCCACGCTCTCGATCGCGGGCGGCGGCCCCGTGTTGCAACTGACTTACGTGGGCACGAACACCCTGAACGCGCTTGTCCTGAACGGCGTCAGTCAACCGGCGGGCCTCTACAACAGTGTCACGAGCCCGCTCTACATCGCCGGCACCGGCTACTTGCTCGTGCAGCCGATCGCTTACAACTCGACTAACATCACGTTCAATCTCACCGGCGGCACGCTGGCGCTCTCCTGGCCGCCGGATCATCTCGGTTGGACCGTCCAATCCAATTCCGTCAATATCGCCAACACGAATTCCTGGTTTGACATCGCCGGTTCGCAATCGGCGACAAACCTGAATATCACCATCACACCCGCGCAGCCGCAGGTCTTCTTCCGCCTGCGCCATTCGGTGCCGTAAGCCGGCGGGGCTGAATTGTTCGACTCACGAGAGCCGGCCTACGGGCCGGCTTTCCTCTTTCTAATTTCCATCCGCGCAGTGGAACGGTCCGACCCTGACCGCAATCAGACACTTTGAGGGCTGCACTTCTACCCGTGTGGGTAATAGGCGCGGGCAGGTTGAATCCGCTAAATTAACACCATGGCCGACACACAGTTTTCCCAGCCAGAGACCTGCTACACCCAAGCCATGAAAAAACAACGGATCAGAATCCCCCGCCAGCTCCCGCACGCCTTCACGCTGATTGAACTGCTCGTCGTCATTGCCATCATCGCGATTCTGGCGGCCATGCTCCTGCCGGCGCTTTCGCGCGCCAAGGAAAAGGGCAAGCGCGCGCAGTGCATTGGCAATCTCCGGCAACTAGGCGTTGGCGTCACCATGTACGCGTCGGATTACCGGGACTACGTGTTGCAGGCGCGCGACATGGGCGGCGGTGTGTTCGTGCAAAATTGTTTGAACCCTCCCGAAGCTTCCGCCGCCAAACAGGTCGGCCTCGTCGTGCAAACCAATTTCGCATCCGTCTGGTCATGCGCCAATCGGCCGGGACTTCCGGTTTATGAAGCGGCGTATCCGCAGTGGGTCATCGGCTACCAATACTTCGGCGGCATCACTCAGTGGAAGAATCCATCGTACACGGGCGAGTCACGCAGCCCGGTCAAGTTGGCCCAATCCAAACCCTCCTGGTGCTTGGCGGCGGATGCGGTCATGAAGATCAACGGCACGTGGGGCGGCTTGGAACCCGGCCGCGAATTCGTTTACGCCAACATGCCGCAACATCGCAGTTCCCGCTCGCCCGTTCCGGAAGGCGGCAATGAGCTCTTTGCGGATGGCTCCGCCCGCTGGATCAAATTCAGCACCATGTGGTTTCTCCATTCCTGGAACACGACTACGCGCCTGGCCTACTTCTACCAGGAACCGTCCGACATGCCCGTGGCACTCCAGAACCAGCTCCCCAGCCTGCGGGCACAGAACTAAACTCTGTTGCCGTGCACGCATTCGCTGCCTTTCGCTTCGCATCTCATGTCTTTGCCCGCCCTGAGCCAGCGAGAACACGCTCCAATCGGAATCTAGCCCGGCAAATTTGGGTGACGCTCGCCTGCCTGTTGGCTCTCCGGCAGGTTCTCCTCGCGCAAACCTCCGCCAGCGCGCCAGCGGATTTGCGCCAGTTCAACTGGCATCTCACCGCCCGTCCGTGGACGCCGAGCAATTTCAACCGCACCAATCTCCTCGATCGCGTCGAGAACATCGTCAATGCGCTCGCCCCGCTCCAATACTGGAACAACGCCGACCCCGGCGATGTGTCCGACGGTGGTGACGTACAGAACGGCTCGATCATTGACCCGTTCGAATTGAAGGAGTGGCAATACGCCACGCCATATTACTCCTTCGCGGTCGCCACCGCCGTCGCCAATGGCCGCTCCACGAATCTCTGCGAGATCGGCGCGCGCGCGCTTGATCACGCCACCGCTGACATCGCCGGACTCGACGGCACCGCGCAAGCCAACGACAGTCACGGCGAGTTCTTCGGCCCGCCGATGATGAAGGCGCTCCGCATCTTCAAACAGATTCAGTCGCAATATCCATCCATCCTCACCAGCAACCGCATCGCGCGCTGGGAGACGCGCCTGCACACCTCGCGCGCCAGTTATATGAACGGCACGGTGCATCAAAACTGGGAGACTTACGGCATGAAGGGCGAGTGGTTGCGCGTGCAGGACGGTCTCGTGCCGCGCAGCAGCGATTCCGCGCAGGGCGTTTCCTGGATCGAAGGCCGCTGGTTCGCCTACCAACGCGACCATTACGTCCGCGACCGCGACGTGCTCGGCCTCAATCCCTATTTTCTCTCCTACCACGACGGCGATCCCGGACCGAAACAAAACTTCGCTTACATGGGCGGCGCGACCGGCAATCTGCTCGACATGATTTACAACGGCTACGACGGCGCGTCCGCCGCCGAAATCAAATCCTTCACCCGCTTCTGCGCACGCTCGTGCCTGCTCTTCGTGAGCGGCAACGGCGACGCGCCCGCCGGCGGCCGCACCGGCGATCACGTCTGGAACGACGTCGTCTGGGGCAACATGTTTGAACTCGCCGCTGAAATGGCGTGGGCCGACGGCGACGCGCGTCTCGCCGGCCAGTTTCGTCACGCCGCACGCGTCGCGTTCAAAAGCTCGTGGCGTTTCCAACAGGAACAAGGCTGGTTCTCCGTCACGAAAAGTTTGATCCATCCGGCGCACCAGAATTTTTACGCCGATTGGAGCGCGCTGTGCAATTACAACGGCTACACGGAAATTCACAGCAGCGAAGCCTTCGTCACCGAGCCGAGCGACATTCCCGAGCAGCCGTCACCCGCCGAGGTAGGCGGATTCGTCGCGAGTCTCGACGATGAGTTCGACAACACCTTCGTCAACGCCGGCGGAATGCAGGCGCAAATCTGCACGGAAGGTTCGATCGCGGCGAACGTGACCGGCAGCTTGCGCTGGTATGCGCTCGGCATCACGCGCTTCAGCCGGCCCGGCTGGGAATCGCGCCTCGGCCCGGGCGACGGCTGGATCAAGGCCGACGGCACGAGCGCGATCAGTTTCGCGCCGACGTTCTTGGAAACGAACAACTGGACTCTGATGGCGCAACAGCCCGACCGTTTCATCGGCGTGTTCACGCCGACGTTCGTGAATCCCGTTTTGGTTCGTGGCACGTTGAATCTTACTCCGAAGTCCGGCGCAACCGGCCCGAGCTTCGCACTGAACCTCACCGTCACGCCCGACGGCGTGCTTGTGGACACCAGCCGCACCGCCGGCACGAACAGCTTTGGCCTGACCTGGCCGTTGATGATTTACGACGGCAAACACGTCCTCGTCACGAACGTGACGCCCTTCATCGCCTCGACTGCCTATCCGAAAATGTCCGCGACGAAGACGACGCTTCAAGCCGAGAATGTCACGCTCGCCGGCGGCGTCACGACGGCGACAAGCGGACCGGGCTACACTGGCACGAGCTACGCCGTGTTCCCCGCGAGCGGTGGCTCAATCACCTGGTCGAATGTGCCCGGCGGCGATGGCGGCGCGGCGACGATTGGTTTTCGCTACACCTTGAACTCCGCCACCGCGACCTCGCGCGCCGTCACGCTGCTCGTCAACGGCACGCCGTTCACCGCGAACTTCGAGCACACCGGCACGAGCAACACTTACAATAGCGGCGTGTTGAGTTTCCCGATGGTCTGGCATCAACTGCACCTGCCCGTCACGCTACTCGCCGGCGCGAACAACACGATTCAACTTCAAGCCGGAACTGCGGGCGGGCTGAACATTGACGAAATGCGCGTCTTCCCGGCCGACGCCGCGCAAGCCGAACCTGACCAGCAGAATTTCATTTCCCTCGACGCCACGCCGACGATTGACATGACTACCGCCGTGCGCCGCACGGCTTACGGCGATCAATTGCCCATTCGCGTCGCCAACGCCGACAACACCATCGCCACGTTCGTTTATCCGCGCACCGCGAGTGATCCGAGCGCAGAGTCGGTGCGCACCAGTTTCGTTCGCAGCGGCACGAACTTCTCGTCGTCGCTCGAGCGCGTGACGAACAATCTCTACATCGGTCGCTGGTCCGCCGGCGGCGAGGGCAGCGCGATTGATTTGAACAACGACGGCACGAACGACGTGAGCTTCAGCACGAACTGCGGCTTCGTTTTGCAAACGACTAACTCACTTGTCACCGCGCTCGAAGCCGACCGCTTCGTCACCGCGAACTACCGCGCTCGCCAATTAAGACTCGCGCCGTACACGCCAATCAATTGGAGCGACAGCGCGACGCTCTGGCAAAACCTCGCCGTGCCCGCGACCGGAAATCATTTTGAAGTCACCGCGAACTTCACGCCCGCCGCGACGAATGGCGACGTGCGGCTCGGCTTCTCGGGCACGGGTGTGACGGACGCCGCGAGTCTCATCGCCGGCCTGCGCTTCGGCCCGGATGACCGCGTGACGCCGCTCGCGGGCGCTGGCTTGAACGAATTATTTTATCCCGCCGGAATCACGAACCGCATCCGCGCGCAGTTCGATCTGGTCACGCGGCAATACAGTCTGTGGGTCAAGCCCGGCAGCGGCGCGGAAGTGCAGATTGTTTCAAACGCCACGCTCCCGGTATCTGTTACGAACGCGGCGAACGTCGGCACGTTCGCCTGGTTTGCCGATGCCACCGCCGTGAGCGATCTCGCGGTGACGCAGTTGCCGGAGTTGAGCGTCGCCATCATCAGTCCGACGGTGCCGAGCATCGCATTACCCGGGACGAACGTGACGCTGGTGCTTTCCGGCGTTGTCTCGAACGCGAGCGGATTCGTTCCGACCGCGTGGGCGTCTGCCAGCAGCGCGGGCGCCGTCACGTTCGGCAACAGCAACGCGCTCACCACCACGGCGCAGTTCAGTTCACTGGGAAATTACACGCTCACCTTGACCGCGACCGGCACGACCGCGAGCGCCGCGCAAAATGTTTTCGTCACCGGCATCGTCACGAACGGTTTGCAAGCGTGGTGGAAGATGGACGAAGCCGGCAGCCCCGCCACGCTCGCCGATTCTTCGGGTAACGGACGCAACGCGACGAACACGAGCGGGACGATGACGACGGGCTACATTTCCAACGCAGTGCAGTTCACCAGCACCAGCGCGCGCGCAACGTGGCCGTGTGCGAACTCAAACCAAGTTACCGTGGCCGCGTGGGTGCGCTGCGACACGACAGGCGGCGGCAGCTTCCCGCGCATCGTGGACACGCCGGCGTATCGGATGATTTTCCGCTTCAGCAGCTCGGACGTGAACAGCGTCGGTTTCGCCACGTTCGACACGACGAATGGCGATTGGGATTCCGGCGCGGGCAGCATCAGTCTCGGCACTTGGTATCACGTTGCCGCGACTTACGACCGCGGCACGCTAACGACCCCGCCGATTTTCTACATCAACGGCGTGAAGCGGAACACGACCACGCTCACCTCGCCCTCGGGCGCCGCGCCGTCGCTTGGCGGCGTGGGCTACATCGGCAACAACGCCGCGCTCACGCGTTGGTGGAACGGCCTGATTGATGATCTCCGAATCTACAACCGCGTGTTGACCGCCGGCGAAATCATCGCCATTGCCACAACGAACGCCCCGGCGAACCTCCCGCCGGTAGTGAACGCGGGCGCGAATCAAACCACCGTGGTCGGCCTGCCCGCGAACCTGACCGGCAGCGCCAGCGACGACGGTCAACCGAACCCGCCCGCCGCGTTCACGACGACATGGACGCAAGTCAGCGGCCCGAGCGCGACGACGTTCGGCAATGCGAACGCGCTCGCGACCACCGCCAGTTTCTCCGCGGCGGGCAATTATGTTCTTCAACTCACAGCTAACGACGGCCAGATCGCAACCGCTAGCAGCGTGAACATCACCGCCGTCGCGCGCCCGATTATCTCAGCCCTCAAAACTTCCAGCACGTTGCAACTCTCGTGGCCGAACGACGGCCTCGCGTGGCGTTTGCAGTCGCAGACGAACACTCTGGCGACGAATCTGTGGTTCGACGTTTCCAGCGTAACGAATCCAATGAACGTGACTATCGACACAACTAACGCCGTCGTTTTCTACCGGTTGGTGTATCCTTGAATGAACCTCATGAAATCAAAATGGAAGTTTGAGATGAGCCGGCTAAAATGGATTCCAGTTTTCAGCTTTCTGCTTTCAGCTTTTTCCTGTGTTGCGCAAACCAACTTCGCCACCCTCATCGCCGACGGCGCCTGGACGTGGTATAACGACCCGCGCGCGCTGTTCCACAACGGCAAACTCTACTTCGGCTACGTGCGCGCCGCGGACAGCAAGACCACGCTGAGCACGTTCGATCTTTCCACGGGCCAGACCACGAATCTCTGGGCCGCCGGCTTCACGCAGTTTGACGATCACGACAATCCCGGCTTGCTCGTCAAACAGGACGGCTTGCTGCTCGCAGTTTATTCGCGCCACATCAGCGACCAGTATTTTTCCTATCGCACGTCGAACAGCACGAACCCGGCGACCGGCTCCGGATGGAACGCCGAGTTGTCCATCCCCAACAGTGGCGCGGGCATGACTTACGCAAATCCCTATCA